>JANMKH010000446.1:0-4868 GCA_031371965.1 Sulfuriferula sp. | reverse complement strand
TGTCACCGCCCATAAACTTATGAGCGTGGCCTAATTCATTGCGCTGGTGTTGGCCGCAGAAATGGGTGTGGGCTGTGGTGGTGGAGGCGGCTTAACCCGTCCGCTTCAAAAGAAATATAAAAACGGCCAGATGAAATCGCTGGCCGTTTTTAGCTTCTTGCTCAGTGTCCGGAGCCCGCCTTTTCATCGGGCTCATCACCCCCCTTGCCGTGAGATTCTGCCGCATGGGTGAAGTACAACGCCACACCGATCAGCGCAATACCGCCACCCAGATAGAGCAGATCCAGCGGGCTATCCATTTTGATTTGCAGCGCTTTCTCGAATAGGGTCACAATCAGAATCATCAGGATGACTTTAGCCAGACGCTGTTTCAAGTCATCCAGATTGTTGATCACCAGAATCTTGCTGGACGCGCGGCTGCCGTGCGCCTCGTCAATGTCGCTGACAAACAGCTCGTACAGCCCGAGTGAAAAAATCAGCATGAAGGTGGCGAGCAGATAGCCATCCACCACTTCCACCACATGGGTAATCGTCTCGTCGTGGATTGCCTTGCGCGCATCGGCCGACAGACCCGGATCGGCGTAATGCACGACATGGCCGACCAGATACACCACATCCACCGTCGCTATGTACATGACCGCGACCGCAGCAGCCATACTCGCCACCACCGCCAGCACCACCATATACCGGCTGCGCCACAATGCAGCTTCGAACATTAATTCCAGAAATTTCACACTTGCTCCTCTATGCCAAACCAACGGTGCAAAACCTTGCGCGGCAAATACCTGGCAATGATTGTGATCGCGGACGCACCCACCACCGCAGCTGCCAGCAACATCACAAAATCTTGCCGGGGATGGCCTTGCAGTTTGATTTCCAGCGCCGCCAGCGCAGTCGAGACCAGCAATGCCAGCATGCGCCATACCGGCGTCTGAGTGGTTATGCGCAGTCTCGCGACCGAGCCCAATACCAGCACAGCCAAAACAGCATAACTCAGCCCGTAGCTCCATTGCAGCGTGCCGACAGTAAGCGTTTGCAACCCTAACCAGTAGTGGATGGCGTACGATAGCAACGCCCATACGATCACACCAACAGACCATTCAATACGTTTTGTTTTTTTCATCCGTGGCATTATACCTGCCTGACTTCCAACTCAACGACACGCCGGTTTTACAAAATGGCGGATAAGCCCTAGAATTTTCGCACCACTCCTAAAACAAATATCCGGCGCCCCATGCACCTCAATCTCGCGCTTCCCACCCCTGATCCAAGCCTTGGCCATCTCGCTGAAACACGCCCCAAACACTTGCAAACATGGCTGGAACGTTTACCCGTTGCCAATTTGCATGAATCAGCGCAAGCACTGTTGCTCTCTCTCGCAGCACAAAACCGCCAGATAATAGCGGATGACACCCGCCAGAAACTGCTGGAACTCTACCGCGTCATGGTGCACACGCTGACTAGCACCATTAAACTGCAAATCAGTGACGCTGCGTTGCCATTAACAGAGAAGCAGTATCAACTGGCTACGCTGGCGCGCGAACTCCTGATCGAATTGGCCAGTGGCTACAAGATAGTGTTGCAGGCAAGTAGCGGACGTCTCCTGAGCTTTCGTGGCAAACCGGATCAGGCGCAGACCATGCAGCGAATTTTGTCTGCCAATTCGCGCCTCCTGACATTGTGTTACGAAGGCTACGCTGATGTGCCCACCGGGCTGTGGTCGGAAATACACCAAATCTACCGTTATGCCGTTCATCAGAATGTACAGGATGACATCGTCGCCGATACGCCTCCCGCCAGCGTCAGCCAGCTCTATCGCCTGTGTTTGCTGATTGCCACGGCGGATCCGTATCGCCTGACTCAAGGTGAGGTCAGCAAGGTACTTGATCTGTTGCGGCTATATGGGGATGTGGCACAAATCCAGCCACTGGCGCCCTCGTTACAGGCCGGTGGCCTGTTTTTAATCAGCCCAGATGCAGATCTGCCGCCGCTGCCATTGTTCCGCCACACCGGAGCAACCGATCCCACCCATGACTATTTTTTCAATACCAGGGAACTCGCCCGCCGCCTGCACCAGCTGCTCATCCGCCTCAAGGCCGGTGAGTCCGCTGCACAGCTGGGTTTGCCGGGTTATGCGGATGATGCCACTTATCAGGGTTTGTTGCAGCGTCTGGTACGCAATTGGGGCCATGCGCCGACCCGTTATTTCAATCGGCGCGGTGGTGCACACGACGAAGCAGAGCTGTGCACGGGAATCCGTGCAATTCACACCTTTCTGCTGGCATTGGACTGCGACTCGGATATAGCCAATCGTAGTGCGTTCGACCCGGGCGAAATCAGCTTCAGTACCATCTCGGCTGTTGGCCGCAACCATCGTACCGACGCTGCTACAACGCACTGGACAGTGGTCAATGACAGCGCCAGCGGACTGGCCCTGCATAAAAAAAACAGCACCAGTGTCAATCTGAAAGTGGGTGAGGTGGTTGCGGTACGCTCACACCAGCTACCGCTCTGGAATATAGGCGTGGTGCGCTGGTTGCGTAATTCCCCTGCCGACCAGATTGAGTTCGGCCTGCAAATGCTGTCACCCAATCCTCAACCGGTATGGATACGCAACGCAGTAGGCCGAATCCGCACCAATCAGCCAGCCTTGCTGTTACCGGCCAACCCCATACTGCAATTGCCTCAGCAGCTTTTGGTACCACGCGGAGTTTATATTCCGGATATACCGCTCGAATTAAGCGCGGCAACCAACAGCAGCATACTGCCCGGCAAAGTATTGGAACACACCCACAACTTCGATTTATTTGAATTTCAGGAAATCAGTTAGGCGAAGTTTCGAGCGAATTTAATGCTCCGCCTCGCCGCTGTCAGTGCTTACACTGTGCTGCTGCGCCGCTATGCGTGCGCTAATGGCATCAATACGCGCGCGACGGGCGTTGCGTCGTGCTTCTGCGTATTCTCCCAACTCCAGGCGGCTTTCTGCATCGGCCAGACGCCGGCGCGCGATGGCTAGCTGCGCTGGCGCATAACGTGCCGCACCTACCGTCTCTGCAGCGCGCAATTCAGTACGCGCGTCAGCCATTTCCTGGCTAGGCACAGTCGTGCACCCAGCCAGCACCCATACCACACACACTGCCAGCACTTTTGAATAACGCCACATGAATCTGATCCAGTCAGAACGAATTCGTTAGAGTGTTGCCGAAGCTGACGAGCACGTCAAGATGCGTCTCAGACTATAATAATGCGACAAGAAAAGGAGCACATATCATGCAAGACATACTCGTACTTTATTACAGCCAGAACGGCGCAGTTAAACAGCTGGCGCAGATTGTCGCACACGGCATTGAATCCGTGCCCGGCGCGCAAGCGCGCATTCGTACCGTACCAAAAGTTGCATCCGTCACTCAAACCACAGCCCCACCAGTGCCAGAAAGTGGGGCGCCCTACGTTGAACTGGATGATCTGGAACAATGCATCGGCCTCGCGCTCGGTAGCCCCACGCGTTTTGGCAACATGGCAGCGCCCATGAAATATTTCTGGGATGGCACTGCCGGGCTGTGGATGAAAGGCGCGCTGGCAGGCAAACCCGCGGCGCTGTTCACATCCACCGCCAGCATGCACGGCGGCCAGGAAACCACACTGCTGTCGATGATGATGCCACTACTGCACCATGGCATGATAGTGCTCGGCATTCCCTATACCGAACCCGAGCTCACCACTACCGCCGGCGGCGGCACGCCTTACGGCGCCAGCCATGTGGCCGGAGCGGCAGGCGATCAACCGATCCGCGACGACGAGCGCAAGCTCGCATTCGCCCTCGGCAAACGTCTGGCGCAAACAGCATTGAAGCTGGCCGCATGAGTAATATCGATGCACGACGTTTGCTACGCAGACAGCAGCACGGGGTATTGTCTACATTGTCGAAAAAACTCGATGGTTACCCATTCGGCTCGGTTACCCCTTTTGTACTGGATCATCAGGCACGCCCAGTAATCCTCATCAGCACGCTGGCCGAACATACCAAGAATATCGCGGCCAACCCACGTGTCAGCCTGCTGGCACACGATACCAGTACGGACATACAAGCCAACGCGCGGGTGACAGTGGTTGGCCATTGCACCCGCATGGAAGACCAGACTGCGCTCAGGGCACGCTATTTGCGCTATTTTCCGGGTGCGGTTGATTACTTTGCCACTCACGATTTTTTCTTTTATCGAATTGAGCCGGCGCATATCCGTTTTATTGGCGGCTTTGGCGCAATCCACTGGATCGAAGTCAGCCATTTTGTCACACCAGATAACCAACTGGCCTCACAGGAGGACGCGATCATCACGCATATGAATACGGACCATCAGCACAACCTGGCGGCTTATTGTCGCCATTTTCATGGCGTGGATACCAGCTCGGCACACATGATCGGGATCGATACTGACGGCTTCGACGTGCGTGCCGACACGCAGCAGCTGCGCTTCGATTTCAACCAGCCGGTGTTGGATGCGCAGGATGCGCGCCGCGCACTGGTCGCCATGGCCGAGGCATGCCGCTCATGAAGCGCATCGTCGTGCTGCATTACACCAGCATTGCCAGCCTGATCGCGCTGATATTTTTACTGGTCGCGTGGGAGGGCTGGCTCGCACCGCTCAGGCCGGGTGGCTCGATGCTGATTCTCAAAGTATTGCCTTTGCTGCTGCCTCTGTTCGGTATCCTGCGCGGCAAGCGCTATACCTACCAGTGGGCTTCCATGCTGATTCTGCTTTACTTCACCGAGGGCGTGGTGCGAGCCTGGTCGGATCATGGCGTATCTGCGGGACTTGCCGGCGGCGAAATCATCCTTTCAGTAATATTTTTCTTCAGCGCAATTTATT
>JANMKH010000431.1:0-2486 GCA_031371965.1 Sulfuriferula sp. | reverse complement strand
GCGTCCCTTCCCAAAAATCCCCGCATCGCTGGTTATAGTGTTGCAGCGTGAGTTCGGAGATTTCTTCCAGATCCTGCGGGCTAAGTTTCATGTTGATTATTTCCGGATAGACAGGCCTGATTGCCATCAATCATTACCATTTCACTACATGCACATGATTCAGCGAACGCCCCAAAAAGCGTTCGCCGATGGTCTGAAATTTTACTGGCACATCGGTCACGTAAAATTCGTAGTGTGGCGGGGTGGGATCGGTGTTGGCCAAGCCTTGTTCCGCCAATAATGCCGCTGTGCGGGTGGCCATGGCTTCGGCGGAATCCACCAGTTTTACGTCTTTACCCATCACGTTCTGCAGTAGCGGCTTGAGCAGCGGATAGTGGGTGCAGCCCAGTACCAGCGTATCGATATGTTCCGCCAGCACCGGTTTGAGATATTCCTGCGCGGTGAGGCGGGTGACTTCGTGGTCGAGCCAGCCTTCTTCCACCAGCGGCACGAACAACGGGCAGGCCTGGGAGTAGATGCGCGCGTCGGACGCCATGGCCTGAATGGCGCGGGCGTAGGCGTTGCTATTGACGGTGGTGGGGGTGCCGATGACGCCGATCTGGCGGGTACGGGTGGCTTCCACGGCGGCGACGGCGCCAGCCTCGATCACATCCAGCACCGGCACCGGGGATAAGTCGCGCACTATCTGGGCGGCGACGGCGGCCATGGTGTTGCAGGCGATGATGAGTACTTTGACCTGTTTTTCCAGCAAAAATTCGGCGATCTGGGTGGTGTAGTGGGCGATGGTTTCCACCGATTTGACGCCATAGGGCACGCGCGCGGTGTCGCCGAAGTAGACGATGTTCTCGAACGGCAGGCGCTCCATCAGGGCGCGCACGACGGTGAGTCCGCCGATGCCGGAGTCAAATACGCCAATGGGCTGTTTGGGATCAATCTGCATGGATTTGGACATTGCGATGTTGCGAGAGCGCCCATTGTACATGTTCACGCACCAGCGCCGAGGGGTGGCCGGCACGGCTGTGCAGGGCATGCATAGCTGCGTCGCTGGTCGGTGCGTTCCCCAATGCCACGGCGATGTTGCGCAGCCAGCGTTCATGGCCGATTCGGCGGATTGCGCTGCCTTGCAGGCGGGCGTCGAAGTCGTGTTCGCTCCAGGCGAACAGTGCCGCGAGGGCAGCGCTATCCAGACCGTTGCGCACCGCGAAATCGGCCAGTTCGCTGGTCTGGGCAAAGCGGTTCCACGGACACACCAGCTGGCAGTCGTCGCAGCCGTAGATACGGTTGCCCATCAGCGGGCGTAGCGCAACGGGAATGCTGCCGGCATGCTCGATGGTGAGGTAGGAGATGCAGCGCCGCGCGTCCAGTTCGTAGGGCGCTACGATGGCCTGCGTGGGGCAGATATCAATGCAGGCCTGACAACTGCCGCAGTGTGCGGAAACCGGGTTGTCCACCGGCAGCGGCAAGTCCGTATAGATTTCGCCGAGAAAAAACCACGACCCCGCGTCGCGATCCAGCAGCAGGGTGTGCTTGCCGCGCCAGCCCAGCCCGGCATTGGCAGCCAGTGCTACTTCCATCACCGGGGCGGAATCGGTGAACACCCGGTAGCTGAATGCGCCCACAGCTGCCTCGATGCGCGTTGTCAGTTGTTGCAGGCGGGTGCGTAGCACCTTGTGGTAATCGCGTCCCAGTGCATAGCGGGAAATGAAGGCGAGATCGCCGTCGTCCATCACCGCCCAGCTCTCGGCAGCTTGCGGCGGCAGGTAGTTCATGCGTGCCGAAATCACGCGCACCGTGCCGGGTACCAATTCGGCAGGGCGGGCGCGTTTGACGCCGTGTTTTGCCATATAATCCATTTCGCCGTGGTAGCCTTTGTCCAGCCAGGCGAGCAGTTCCGCCTCGGTGTTGTCCAGTGCGCAATCGGTGATGCCCACGGCGCCAAAACCGAGTTCCTGTCCCCACGCCTTGATAGCCCGTACCAATTCCGCCAAATCGAGTTCGCCATGATCCATCCTGCCGATGATACCCCGCCGCCGCTGACTCTTCACCTGCCCGATGAAGCCGCAACCCTTGCTTTGGGCGCAGCCATGGCGCGGATACTGGCGCCTGGCCTGGTGTTTTATCTCGACGGCAATCTGGGAGCGGGCAAAACCACGCTCGCACGCGGCATCCTGCGCGGACTTGGATACGAGGGAAAAGTTAAGAGTCCGACCTATACTTTGGTTGAGCTTTATGCTATTTCTAGGTTAAAGTTATATCACTTTGATTTATATCGCTTCGCCGATCCGATAGAATGGGAAGAAGCGGGGTTCAGAGAATATTTCAATGCAGACAGTATTTGCCTGGTCGAGTGGCCGGAAAAAGCCGGAGAGTGGCTCCCCAGGCCGGATGTGCGGGTACTGCTGAGTATGCATGATAGTGGTAGAACGGCCGAACTGATGGCGGAAACGGAGGCGGGCAGGCAATGGTTAAATCAATTGCGAGACACA
>JANMKH010000418.1:0-5479 GCA_031371965.1 Sulfuriferula sp. | reverse complement strand
GCCAAGAAAAAGAAGAAAGAAGACAAGCTGAAAGAAAAAGCGCAGAAAAATGAAGAACCAGCCACAGACAATCCAGCCGATACGCCCGAGGATAGCGGTGCAGGAGATACCAAATGAGCACTGCGTAATCATCAGTCCCGGATGCGTGCGATTTTTACACACAAATTGTGCTGACTCCATTCATTCGCTACGCCGGTTACTTTTACGTTGGGCGTATTGAGAAACTATGAAGTTTGAATTGGAAGAAAGTCTCAGAGGCACACCCGACGAAGAACTGTTGGAAGACATGCGTCGCAGCGCCAAAGCGATTAGCAAGGACACAATCACTATTGCCGAATACAGGGAAATCGGAAAAGCTCATCCAAGTACTATTCAGCGAAGATTTGGATCGTGGCCTAAAGCATTAGAGCTGGCGGGCCTGCAACCAAGCAGGTCAAAAATAGGAATTACCGATGATGAACTCTTCGAGAACATCAAGTCACTATGGATAAGCCTAGGGCGTCAACCCAGATATAGCGAGGTAAGAGCACCTAACTCCCAGTTCTCCGTTGGCACATATGAAAACCGATTCGGTTCATGGTCAAAGACACTTGGCAGGTTTGTAGCATGGGTTAACTCTGACTCCCCGGAACAGCCTCAACAAAACGTAGAAGAAGAGCAAAGTGCAGCGGATTCAACCGTGCAAATTGCTTCGGCAAAGCGCCGCACGCGCCGTGAAATATCTGATCGCCAAAGATTCCGAATCCTCGTAAGGGATGGCTTTCGATGCAAATCATGCGGTGCCAGTCCATTGATGAAACCAGGCGTCGAATTGCACGTTGATCATATTCTGCCTTGGTCAAAAGGCGGAGAAACAACCGACGACAACCTTGAAACCAAGTGCAAACAATGCAACCTCGGCAAGGGAAACGCATTTAATGCTTAAGAAAATTAATGGGGTCGAAAATTAATGGGAAAATTAATGGGGTCGTACTCGATATTGCCACCTCATTAAAACATTTGTCCGCATTCCCCCCGCCCAATACACGAGAAAATCCACCGAGGACACCCGCGTTTTTACCCATGCAACTGCCAGAACTGCGCGGGCGTGATGATGGGATACTCATTTCCCAGAGCGAGCAGGGCTTTGTCCCCCGTCAGCAGGTAATCAGCCTGGGCGGCTCGCCAGGTATTCAGGACGGGCTGATCCATCGGGTCGGTCAGGCGTGGTTCCAGGCGGTTATCCGGTTCGACGAGGTCTGCCTGGAAGGCGAGAAAATAATTAATAGGGTCGTACTCGATATACTGCCTCATTAAAACATTTGTCCGCATTCCCCCAACCCATACACGAGAAAATCCGCCCAGGACATCTGCGTTTTTACCCATGCAACTGCCAGAACTGCGCGGGGGTGATGATGGGGTATTCATTTCCCAGGGCAAGCAGGGCTTTGTCCCCGGTCAGCAGGTAATCAGCTTGGGCGGCTCGCCAGGTGTTCAGGACGGGCTGATCCATCGGGTCGGTCAGGCGCGGTTCCAGGTGGTTATCGGGTTCGACGAGATCCGCCTGGAAGGCGAGAATATCGACCAAGTCGGCTATTTCCTGGGCATTCAGACCATGCCGGTATGCCAGCTTGGGCAACACACGCGCCAGCTCATTGAGGATGTAATGACTGAGCACAACTTCGAGCGAACCATGCTGCCATGCGGCTACAATCCTGCCGGGCAGGCTGTGCGGGTAGGCCAG
Organism: Sulfuriferula sp.; assembly: GCA_031371965.1. GTDB lineage: Bacteria > Pseudomonadota > Gammaproteobacteria > Burkholderiales > Sulfuriferulaceae > Sulfuriferula. The sequence goes on along the minus strand of JANMKH010000418.1, from coordinate 3,756 downwards.
TCCTGACAGCAGGACGTTGGTATCGAGTACAACGCGCACTTATGCTGGTTCGCCGCGTATAGCCTGCACAGCGGCTTCGATTTCCGCGATGCCTTGTTCCTCGGGCACGGCAGCGAACCCCGCAGCCAAACGCGCACTTAAATCATCAAAGCGGTTTTGCATGCGGCGAATGCGCGCAAACAGCCGCGCATCGACCAAGGCGGCGACAGGCTTACCGTCCTTGTTGATGAGGATGCTATCGTTACGGTACTGCACTTGGTTGAGCATATCGCCCAGATTCTGGCGGAATGCGACTGCGCTGGTTTCGGTAATCATGGCTGTTCTCCATTATGATCATAATGGTCATTATAGTCTGGAAACTGCGCGAAAACCAACAAAAGGAGTGCGTCAAAAAACCATCTAATAAAGTTAGAACCTGCCTCTGATGTTGAAGCAACCTGGATCATTGTGAACCGCCCGACTGGAAGATGGTCTGCTACTTGTAGACTGACGAACTAGTCATTCACCTCCTTGTAGAAATCATAGGTATCCTGAATGAGTACCCTCTTTTCCCCATTCAAGCTGCGCAATCTGGAATTTAAAAACCGGATTTTTGTCTCGCCCATGTGCCAGTATTCGGCCACTGATGGTCTTGCCAACAACTGGCATCTGGTGCATCTGGGTTCGCGTGCGGTGGGTGGCGCGGGGCTGGTGATGGTCGAGGCGACTGCGGTCACGCCGGAAGGACGGATTTCTCCCGGAGACATGGGGTTATGGTCGGAGCAACATACGCAAGCGCTGGCACCCATCGCTCAATTCATCAAGGAACACGGCGCGGTGCCGGCGATCCAGCTTGCCCACGCCGGACGCAAGGCATCTGTCGATGTGCCATGGCGCGGTGGCAGCGCATTGACTGCTGATACCGGCGGATGGCCGGTGGTGGCCCCCAGCGCTGTGGCGTTTTCACCTGCCTCCCCCATGCCTGTCGAGTTGAGTCCGGCACAACTCGATGTCATTTGCGCGCAGTTTGTAGAGGCCGCCAAGCGCAGCCTGGAGGCCGGCTTCGAGGTCGTCGAACTGCATTTTGCGCACGGCTATTTGCTGCACGAATTTCTGTCTCCGCTCAGCAACCAGCGCAACGATGAGTACGGCGGCTCGCTGGAAAATCGCGCCCGCTTTCCACTCCAAGTAGCCCGTGCGGTACGCGCGGCATGGCCACAACATTTACCTCTCTTTGTGCGCATCTCGGCCACCGACTGGGTGGAAGGCGGATGGGATCTGACGCAGTCCATTCAGCTCGCACAGTGGCTCAAAGCCATCGGTATTGATCTGATCGACTGCTCCAGCGGTGGTCTGGTACCTGATGCCAAAATCCCCGTCGCTTTCGGTTTTCAAACGCCGTTGGCTACCGCAATCCGCAATCAGGCCGACATTGCCGTCGGCGCCGTGGGAATGATTACTGCGCCTGCTCAGGCCGAACAGATCGTCGCCACGGGGCTTGCGGATGTCGTGCTGCTCGCGCGCGAGCTGTTGCGCGACCCCTACTGGCCGCTGCATGCGGCCGCAGCCCTGCGGGTCAAGCTGGACTGGCCGGTACAATACCAGCGCGCCTAGCCCAGCCGACACTCCTGAAAATGGCCTAACCACGCAGAGGACGGGGGTGCTGCTTGCTCCGGGTTTATTGACGTGCACAGCGCAGGTTGGGTGGCAATAGGCTGCCGCTGATATTGCTGCGCCACGGGTTGATGTCCAGCCCGCCGCGCCGCGTGTAGCGCGCGTAGACAGCGAGCTTGAGTGGTTTGCACTGGCGCAACACGTCCATGAAAATGCGCTCCACGCATTGCTCGTGAAATTCGTTATGGGTGCGAAATCCAATCAGATATTGCAGCAACCCGGCCTGATCAATCGGTGCGCCCACATAGTGAATTTGCACGCTGCCCCAGTCCGGCTGGCCGGTGACCAGACAATTGGATTTGAGCAGGTTGGATACCAGTTTTTCCTCGACCGGTTCGGCATCCTGGGTCGCACGCAGCAAGGCCGGGTTGGGCGCGTAGTTGTCCACTTCGATATCCAGCCGGTCCAGCGACAGGCCCTCCAGTTCTGCGAAAGCCACATTGCCAAACGCATCGGGCAGGGTCAGGCGCACCTGTACCGATGCGCCCACGGCTGCCGACACATCGGCCTTCAGGCGAGGCAGCAGGGTATCGGGGCCGTCCAGCCGGGTCTGGTTGTAGCTATTCAGATACAGCTTGAACGACTTGGACTCGACGATATTGGGCGACTCGGCGGGAATAATGAAAGTCGCAATGGCAACTTGCGGCTTGCCGCGCAGGTTGAGCCAGGAAACCTCGTAGGCGTTCCAGATATCTGCGCCGAAAAACGGCAGCGTGCCGAGGATACCAATCTCATTGCGCTTGTCCTGACGGGGGATGGGAAACAATAGCGAGGGGTCGTATTCTGCCTGGTAGCAGGCGGGTTTTCCCAGCAATGACTGTTCCGGTGTATTCATGTTCCCTCGCTCATCGGTACGCGTTGCGCCACGGCGCACAACAACTCGTAGCTGATGGTGCCTGCAGCCGCGGCGACCGCCTCCACCGGCAGGCCTTCTCCCCACAGCACCACCTGCGTACCGACTCCGGCGTCGGGAATGTCAGTCAAATCGGCGCACAACATATCCATGGAAACACGCCCCAGCGTGCGCGTGCGCTGGCCATTCACCAGAATCGGCGTGCCGGTGCCCGCGTGGCGCGGGTAACCGTCGGCATACCCGCACGCCACCACACCGACGCGCATGGGTCGGTCGGCGATATAGCTGGCGCCGTAGCCCACCGCCTCGCCGGACGCCAGGGTCTGCACGGCAATAATGCGGCTCGACAAGGTCATCGCCGGCTGCAGATCCAGCGCATGTGCGTCTTCCCCGGCAAACGGCGACGCCCCATACAGCATGATGCCGGGGCGCACCCAGTCGCGTCGCGTCGCCCGGTAACGCAGCAGCGCGGCAGAATTGGCGAGACTGACGGAATGATCCAGATCAGAAAACACCGCCTGTATGATCTCAAGCTGGCCGCTCACGCCAGCCGCCTCATCCGCCGTGGCGAAATGGCTCATCAGGGTGATTTCGCTCACATTGACGCACGCCGTCAACCGCGCCAATGACGCGTGAAAATCCTGAAGCTTGAATCCCAGACGGTTCATGCCGCTGTTCAGCTTGAGGAATACCGGAAACGGGCTGACGGGATGAGCCTGTTCCAGCATAGCGATCTGTTCGGCGTGGTGGACGACCAGGGTGACGCGCTGGGCCTCGCACTCCGCCAGTTCGGCCACGTCGAACATGCCCTCCAGCAGCAGGATGGGCTTGTCCCAGCCCAGATCGCGCAGGTGGCCGGCTTCTTCCAGAGACATTACCGCGAACCCATCCGCATCCCACAATGCCCGCGCCGCCCGGCGCAAACCATGACCATAGCCGTTGGCCTTGATCACGGCCATGATGCGTGCATCCCCTGCATGGCGCCGCGCTACGGCCAGATTATTTTGTAGTGCGGCGGAATGGATGCGTGCGATAAGCGGGCGTGACATTGCGGGGCTTAATTAATAATTACCGCCGCCGCTGGCGTAGTTCTCGAAGCGCGTATGCTCGCCCAGGAAAGTCAGGCGTACGGTGCCGATGGGGCCGTTACGCTGCTTGCCGATAATGATCTCGGCGCTGCCTTTGTCCTGGCTGTCGGGGTTGTAGACTTCGTCGCGATAGATGAACAGGATCACGTCAGCATCCTGCTC
>JANMKH010000400.1:0-3493 GCA_031371965.1 Sulfuriferula sp. | reverse complement strand
AGCAGCGGGATACTCAGGCCCAGAATCAAACCAAACCCGATAAGCCAGAGGGACCGCCTCATGCGCAGCGATTCACCCATTGCGCCTTGGTTAGCGCAGTGCGGGTGGGTAACAGTGTCTCCAATGTTTCCAGCCAGAAATGCACGGCTTCGCGGTAACGCATGTCGATGGGATGCAACCCGAGCCTTAGCAGCGGGCTGGATAAGCTTTGCCTCAGACGGAACTGGTTCCAGTGACGCGAGGCCCGGCGCCGCCAGGCGTTGCGCGAGCTCCACACCAGCGTAGGCGTGTCCAGACGCTGCCAGTCCGGAAGGCGGATGAGTCCGGTCAGGTCGCTGGTATAGCGCAACGGCAAGCCACGCAGAGCGGCTTGCGTTCCCTGGCTCATCAGCCACGCAGGCGCGACGAAACCGGCCACCGGCCAGCGATAGCGGTGGAACAGTTCCAGCCCTTGTTCCAGACGTTGCCGGGCCTGCATCTCATCAAGGCTGTAGAACTCGCCTTCATGGGTATAGATACGGCGCATGAACCAATTTACTGGGTTGGGCTGCAACGGGCTGTCGTCATGATGGTAATAACCATGCAGCACGACTTCATCGCCACAGGCAATGCGCTGCTCGATGGCGTTTCTGAAATCCGGAAAACGGTCGAGGTGGAACCGGTGGTGAAAGTCGGGGACCACCAACAAGGTCAAAGGGACGCGTCCCAAGGCATCCACGGCATGGATGAAGTCCTGATAAACAGGCCAGCTTTCCGGCGTCACATCATGCAGGACCACATTCAGGGCAAGGCTGGCAGGTTGATCAGGCACGACGACTTTCCTCTATCTTTCGCTCTGTATAACCGATTAATTCATGATACTGCCTGAGTAATTGAGCGAGTATCTGATCCCAGCCGTAAAACTGTTCGATACGTTTCCGGGCCAGGCGTCCCATGCCATGATAGCCATTGGCAAACAGGTTGCGTGCGGCTTCCGCCAGTGCTGGCGCGCTTACCGTTTCGGCTAGCAGACCGCAACCGGGTACCACCAGTTCGGCGACTGCACCCTTGCGTGTGCCGATGACGGGAATGCCGCTCGCCATTGCCTCAAGCACCACCAGGCCGAAAGTTTCGTTATCACCGGCATGAATCAGCGCATCGCTGCTGGCGAGATAGCGGGCGATCCGATCGGCCGGGACATACTCATGAATCACGCTGACATTCTCCGGCACCGCGCGCGGCATACCCGGCCCCACCAATAATAAATGATAATTTTTGCCCAGCAGCTTCATGGCCTGGAGCAGCAGCGGGATATTTTTTTCGCGCGCGGCGCGTCCGACAAAAATGAGCAGGTAAACGTCGTCGGAAATGCCTAGCGTCTGTTTGAAAGGCAGGTACTGATGGCGAGGGTGAAATTGCGTGGTATCCACGCCCAGCGGTTGCAGCCTTACTTTTTCCACGCCCAGCCGGAGCAGTTTCTCGGCCATTACCTGACTGGGGGCCAGAACGAGATCAAACCGGCTGTAAAGCCTGGATATATAGTTATCCAGTATCGGATCAGTCCAGTGCCCGACGCGAGAGTTCACCAGGCGCGGCAAGTCAGAGTGATAAAAGCCGACCACCGGTACGTCCAGGTGTTGTCCGGCTTCCAGGCAAGCCCACGCCGTGATGTAAGGATCGCCCGCTTCGATGAGGTCAGGGCGAAGCCGGGTCAGTGTGTCCACCCAGTTTTTTGTGCGTAGCGGAAACCGGTAGCCATGACCAAATGGGAGTCGCGGCGCTGCGACGTTATGGACGAAGCCGTTGTGAGAGCGTTGCGGCCCCGGCACTACCAGACTGTGCTGGACGTATCCTGCCAACCCGCGATGTTTGGCTTCGAGATAGGTCCGTACGCCGCCACTGACTGGCGTGTAAAACATGGTGACGTCGGCGATATGCATGTGTTGAGCTTACCCTTGCGACTTTACAGTTTATCTAGGGGGCGTCGGCATTACAGACAATTTTCTTTGAGTCCGACCCCCAGTTAGATTGGGGAAATGACCGTGTCTTGAAGGGACATGAAGTAGATGGATAAACAAGTACGCACCCCTCAAAGCGACGATCAATAGCTAGGACACCATTTTCCCCAGTTTGATTACAGGCGTATGTCTGTTTGCGTACATTATTGTCAGAAATATTCATCTGGCTGCAATGGGTGCGACATTTCTATACGCCATATTGATGATCCGGATGTGTTCTTTCGGTATCTCAATCAAGGAGTGATAAAAATGAACCATAAGCGTGTATTTACCCAGTCCACCCTGGTTTTGGCATTGGCGGCGGCTTTATCCGGCAATGCCAGCTTGGCCGATTCCTATCATGGTTTAACACATGTACCCAGCGCGAACCAGAAAGTCGAGGGCATGGCTGCACCCAATATCCTGTCGCCAGAACTGACCGAAACTGTTGTGGCGCAAGGCTCGATGCGCCTGGAAAACGTCTCCGGCCTGACCAGTTATTATGGCTACGACAATGATGGAACCATGCTGCCCGCTGCGGGCGCAATACAAAGCCCAGGCAGCACGATCGAAGCAACCAAGACCGAGCCGGATAAAAACACCTACCTGATATTGCGCAACCAGCATGGGGCAGATGGGCGTTACGACTACGGTACCCGTTTCATGTTCCAGGGGCATGAGTCCGGGGCCAAGGGTACAAACGGCCTTAAACAGGGCTACATTACCCGCATCAACCTGGACGCCGACGGCGCCCATCGCGTGACTTTGCTTGCCACCACCGACAAGCACGGCAACGCGCTGCCGACGTTCGATGGCTCGACCTGGTATCCGTGGTCGCAGCAATTGCTCTTCACCGCCGAACTTGGCAACAAGGGCGGTGTGTGGCAAGCCACGCCTGACTACCCGTCGGTCGTGGAAGATATCTCCGGCGCACTCGGACGTGGCGGTTATGAAGGTATTCAGGCCGACTCCGACGGCAACCTGTGGATTGTTGAGGATGTGGGCGGGAAGAGCGGCAGTATCAACAAACACGCCAAACAGCCGAATAGCTTCGTGTACCGTTTTGTAGCTGAAAATCCGCGTGACCTGACCCGCGGTGGCAAACTGCAGGCGCTACAAGTGTCCACCAGTCGCGGCCCGATTGTGTTCCACGCGGGCAGCGCGGATGCCGATATCCTGTCGCAGGACATGAAAGACCTGCACACCTACGGCATGAGCTTGCAGACCCGCTGGATCACCCTCCATGATACGGCGGTCGACGGCAGCACTCCGTTTGATGCCAACGCGCTGGCCAAGGCAAAATTCGCCACGCCGTTCAAGCGTCCGGAAAACGGCGTGTTTCGCCCCGGTTCCCGGTTTACGGAATTTTATTTTGACGAAACGGGCGATACCAACACCCAGACCGAAGCGGGCGATTACGGCGGTTTCGGCGCCATTATGAAACTGACGCAGCGCAGCCCCTCAGCGGATACCGGTAAGCTGACCTTGTTTTACAAGGGGGATGCAGAACACTCGGG
>JANMKH010000397.1:0-6803 GCA_031371965.1 Sulfuriferula sp. | reverse complement strand
TGACAGTAGCACCTGCGGCCAGGTTGCTGTCAGCCTCCCAGTCGCGTTCAGCAGTATGCGCGTAAGTCGCAGCGGGCGTGGCGTGCGTGACGCGGGCGGTGGTCACCACTCCGGTGGACATGCCGCGGGCTTTCGCCAGCTCCAGGATGGTGGTGAGTTTGTGCGCCTGGATGACGGCGTTATCTTTTTCCTTGCGCGCAACGTCCTGGTCAATGCTTAACACCCCGTCGCTGGTTTTTACGCCAGTGACCATGGCGGTCATGGTGGGTGCGGAATCCGGCGTTTGCTGGTTGGCGGAATAAGTCTTGGACAGCGCCAGATAAGGCAGTTTTTCAAAGGCCAGCGAGTTTTTCTCGCCATCCTTGCCCTGCAATTGGCCTTCCAGGATGCGCGAGGCCGTCACCGTGGAAATGCCCATGCCGTCGCCTATGAACAGGATCACATTCTTGGCGCGGCGCGCGTTGGGGTGAAGCTGTTTGGCTTCTCTGAGCGCTTTCTGGCCGGCTTTGTACCAGGTGGCAGCGCTTTCGACGCCGGCAGCGCTATCTTCCTCGACTTCGGCCGCAGCCAGCATGCTGTGTGCACACAATGCGAAAGCCGTGGCGGCCACGACGGGTTTCAGTCCAAATTTCATTTTCATTTTCAGGCTCCCGGAGAAATGTTGGTTTTAAATCAGAATCTGCACTAGCCAATTACTCAACCTGTTCAAGTCAGTTTTGCGGTGCCGTTGCAGACTGGGCAAACAGACGCAGCCAACTTCAACTGATTAAACAGTGACCCAAGATACCTGACAGATTTGTCAGTATTGTGAAAACCGGAACTCTGGCTATCCTAAAAACGGCTATTTATCCACGAAAAACACGAAAGGCACGAAATAACTCAACAGCTTGTATAGACCTAATCATTCACCCATTGGGTAACGATAATGGTTTGATCCTGAAAAAATCAGTTAGCCACAGAGAACACAGAGTTCACAGAGGAAAAACAATTGGTTGCCGTAAATATTGGCTTCACCTATCAGGTGAAGCGGAAAAATATGTGGAAACCGCTTCATCTCTGTGTTCTCTGTGGCTTGAATCGCGGTTTTTAGGTTGATATGTCTTTGAATATTTTGCGAGCTTTCGTCTTACGACGAAATGCCTACTTACCCCATTTCGTGCCTTTCGTGTTTTTCGTGGACTAGCTGCTTTTCCTAGGGTTTATAGTTCTAACGACATATGGCTTATCAAGAATGGAAGTCGTAGGCCGGCTAGTGTCGCAAATGCGTCTCCTGTATCAAGTCCGCCAGATAAACGGTACGCCAAAATCGTAAAAAAAATGGCCAAGGTCGCCCTTGGCCATTCCAAACCATGCTTACTGGATACGCTAAATGTTCTGCCCGGCTAGCCCGGGCTTAGCATCAGTCATCCTGACCTGCATGGTGATCCTGCGCATCCCCATCACGCTGCTCGAAACGCGCGTGGTCGAAATCAAACATGCTCATGAGGTCGCCAATCGCAGGGCGGTTGAGCGGCACGTAGGGGTTGTTTTTGCTGGCAATCGGGTTGGGCAGATTGTCGCGGCTACGCTTGGAAAGCGGGTTGAGTCCCCAGTTCCTCTCGATGAATTTCAGGATGGAGGCATGATCGTTGTATACATGGTCGACATGCCCTTTTTTGGCGAGTGGGGAAACCACGATCAGCGGTATCCGGGTGCCATCGCCGAAGAAATCGACCGGCTGGATATAGCCTGAGTCATAGTAGCCGCCGCCTTCGTCGGTGGTGATGATAATCGCCGTTTTCGCCCATGCCTTTTTGTCGCTCTTGACACGCTTGATCACGTCCGCAACGAAGTTCTCGAAATCGGGCATGGTGGCATTGGCCGGATGGCCGGCCTTGCTCTCGAACGGCCGGATGAAGGACACCGCGGGCAAGGTCGCGTCGTGGGTGACATCCTGGTAAAACTGCGTGACATCCTGCAGGTTGTTCTTCAACGGGGTGGTCATCACGCCCTTGAAACCGGTGAACGGATCGCAGATGGTGCAATACTCGTTGGTCGGCGTGACGCCGTCATTGCGCCCGCCGCTGTACCATTTCCAGGAAACGCCTTTGGCCGACAGGGCTTCGGCGATGGTGGGAATGGTCTGCGGCGGCAACGTGAACTTGTCAGCACCCAGCGGTTTCACAGCGCCGGTAGCGGTATAGCCCAGCCCGTAGTTGTTCAGCAGATAATAGGTATTGGGTGCGCAGTTGCCGTTGTTAAAGGCGTTGCCCGGCAGCGCGTTGAGGTAATCCATGATGGGCGCGACACCGGGCTGCTTGATATCCGAGCAGTCCACGTAGGAACCGCCGCGATAACCGTCCTGCTTGTAAAAATTATTGGTGCCGGGTTGCGGATCGGGATTCTCAATCTGGTTGGCAGGCGGCATATCCGGCACGCCATTCAGATTGTGAAACGCGACGTCGCCCGTGGCAATGGCGATGAAGTTCGCCCCGGTTCCACCCATGATGGACTGGTGGTAGTTGTCGCTGATTGCATAATGATCCGCCATGGCCTTGAATAAAGGCGCATCGCCAGTGCCCATGTTATAAAAACCCATTGTTTCGCCGCCCTGAAAGGTGTTGCCTGGCGTGGGGGCTGGCGCACCGTTTTGCGGACCGATGCCGACCGTCTGGTCAGCCCAGACAAACAGATCCATTTTGCCCTTGTTGGATTGCTGCCACATCTGGAAGAAGCGGTGCATCGGATCACCGGTGTGCGCGTCATAAGAAACGTACTTGGTAATCTGGAACGGGCCATTGGGAAGATCCGCCGGGAAACGCGCATCGGGAACACCCAGAGGCAGGCCTGTTGCGTAGGTGGTGGCGGGTTGCAGCAAGTGTGCATACGGGCCGGTCAGCGAAGGGTCAATGCTGTAGCTGTTCAGATTGGAAGCCTGCTGCTGCGCTGCCAGCGAGAAGTTGGGGCCGGGCGAACCGTCCGCGTTGATGATGCCCTTGGACAGCAAGTTCTCCACGGTTTGCCCGCGACGTGGCTTGTAGCCGCCATACAGGTTATCGAAGGTATGGTTTTCGCCAATGATCACAATTACGTGCTCGATCGGCGTTGCGGTTTTCAAGCGTTCATGGGAATGTCCATTTTCACCACTTTCATTCATGGCATGGGCAGCGTTGAATTGCCAGATCATGGCAAGGCTAAGCGCCAATACCGATAATTTCGGACTGTCATTCATTTTCATCAGGAACCCCTATGGCTGTTCAATGGTTGAATTTCATGGTTGTCGAGCCTGAGTGCGCCCACGCATGGGGAAATAGGCTCCCTTTGCTGCGCAAAGGAGATGCGCGGATTACACCGCGCACCGACCAGCCTAGGCGTCCAACATGACAGCCATATTAAAGAATAATTGACACAAAATTTACAGTGCTGAAGATCCAGGCAACACGGGAGATAGCGGGGTATCCGTTTGACTTTATTTAAAAAAAGGATAAAAAGACGCGAGATAAAATGCTCCCAGACATCCTGACCGAGCTGTTTATACGCCATCATGAACTTGATGAGATGCAGAAAGATTTGCGCCAAAAAATTTCCAAAATTTGGCACATATAGAAACAAAAATGGCCTGGATAATAATCCTAGGCCATTGTGTTGTTTGGTGGGCGGTGGCAGTTTCGAACTGTCGACCCCTGCCGTGTGAAGGCAGTGCTCTACCACTGAGCTAACCGCCCAATAAGGCGCGCATTTAATCACAGCGGGCTTTTTCAGTCAAACAAATTGCGCGCATCTTACCCAGTGTCGCGTAAAATTCCGGCTTTTGAACTGGCCTGCATTGTGGACACAATTCGACTCTCCAAACTCATGTCTGAACGTGGTCTGTGCTCGCGACGCGAGGCGGATGTTTATATCGAGCGCGGCTGGGTGAAGGTGGATGGCATACTGGTCAACGAACTGGGCAGCAAGGTGTTGCCCAGTTGCACCATCGAGCTCGCCAGACAGGCGCAGCATGAACAAGGCAGTCGGGTGACGATTTTGCTGAACAAGCCGGTGGGATTTGTGTCGGCCCAGGCGGAGGATGGCTACAAACCCGCTGCAACGCTGGTGACAGCACCCAATCATTATGCTGACGACCGCTCCGGGATACGTTTTTCCAACGAACACGCGCGCGGACTGGCACCTGCCGGGCGGCTGGATATTGATTCCACGGGTTTGCTGGTGCTGACACAGGATGGACGGATTGCCAAACAGCTGATCGGTGATGATTCGAGCGTGGACAAGGAATATCTGGTGCGGGTGCAGGGAAAACTCGGTGCTGAAGGGCTCAAATTGCTCAACCACGGCTTGAAACTTGATGATGTGGCGCTGCGTCCGGCACGGGTAAGCTGGCAGAACCAGGATCAATTGAGTTTTATCCTGCGCGAAGGAAAAAAGCGTCAGATTCGCCGCATGTGCGAATTGGTGGGACTCAAGGTGGTAGGCCTGAAACGCGTGCGCATCGGTGCAGTGAAGCTGGGCGATTTGCCCGTCGGACAGTGGCGTTATCTTGCGGCGGATGAGAAATTCTGAGTTTGGCCTGGAATAGCGTTGGTCTATACGATCAAGTATGGCTCAGCGGCTTGAGCGTGAGTTCGGAACCGCGCTGGGTGAATTCCATCTGCTTCAGGAAGCTCATCCCCAGCAATACCGTGTTGTCATCCAGCCCGGTGGTAATCAATGCCGCCACATCATGCACCTCGATCGAACCCAGGCGCACCGTTTGCAAACGGGTCTGGTAGGCGCGCGTGGCGCCATTGGCAGTTTGTACGTTGACCGCAGCGCCGGCTACCAAAGCCAGTTTTTGAGCCAGCTGTGGCGACATGGCAACACGCGTCGCTCCGGTGTCCACCAGAAACGTGACGGTCTGGCCATTGATTTTACCCTGCGCCAGATAATGCCCATCCTGATTGCGTTGCAGGCGCACTTCGCCGTGCTGGAGAGCCAGAACTTCGGCACGATTGGGGTTGGCATTATGCGTCAGGCGCAGTTGAAAATACCAATAAGCACCGGCAAACAATAACGCCCAGGCGATCGTCAGCATGATGAGGCCGCCGCGGCGATGCGGATTATTCCCCATGCTTCACGCCAGGTTGATGAAGTTGTCGCGATAAAATTTGAGTTCGACGATGGAATCGTAAATGTCGGCCAGTGCTTCGTGTTTGCTTTCCTTCACAAAGCCTTTGGCGACGGCGGGCTTCCAGCGCTTGACCAACTCTTTGAGCGTGCTGACATCCAGATTACGATAGTGAAAATACGCTTCAAGATTGGGCATGTAGCGCGCCAGAAAACGTCGATCCTGACAGATCGAATTTCCGCACATGGGCGAAATGCCTTTGCCTACGTACTGCGACAAAAACGCTATCATCTGGCTTTCCACTGCTGCTTCATCCAGGGTAGATGCCTTGACCTTGTCAATCAGTCCGGAGCGTCCGTGGGTGCCTTTGTTCCAGCTATCCATGCCGTCCAGTACGGCGTCGGACTGATGTACCACCAGCACCGGCGCTTCGGCCACGGTGTTGAGCTGGGAGTCGGTGACTACCAGCGCCACTTCGATAATGCGGTCGCTGTCGGGGAGCAAACCGGACATTTCCATGTCTATCCAGATCAGGTTGTTGTTATCTTGAGCCATCATGTCCATTCAAAGTTGAAAAAGGCAATTGTGTCATAATCACACCATGAATACATTCACACTTATTTTCCTTGCTGCCCTGGCGATCAGTATATCGGTGCGGATTTGGCTGGCACAGCGTCATTTGCGTTATGTTGCGAGCCATCGGGACGCCGTGCCTGCTGCATTTTCTGACACCATCACGCTTACGCAACACCATAAAGCAGCTGACTACACGCTCGCCAAAACCCGTCTTTCATTCCTGCAAATCATGGTGGAAACATCATTATTACTGGCATTTACCTTAGGAGGCGGATTGCAGTGGCTGGATAACGCTTTGTCTGGCGTTTTCGCCTCGGAAATGACGCGCAATATTCTGCTTATTGGCAGCGTGATGGTGATAGCCGCCGCCATCGAATTACCCCTGGATTTATACCGCAAATTTGTCATCGAAAACCGCTTCGGGTTTAACTCCCTGACACCCAAACGCTTTTTTATTGACTTACTAATGCAGACCACAATCGGCGTGCTGCTTGGACTACCCTTGCTGTTTGTCGTACTGTGGCTGATGCAGGCCGCAGGAGGCTTATGGTGGCTCTATACCTGGCTGGTATGGGTAGGTTTTAATTTGACTCTTCTCGCCATTTATCCGACCTTCATTGCGCCATTGTTCAACCGTTTTGAGCCAATGGAAAATAGCATGCTCAAATCGCGCATAGAACAGTTATTGCAAAAATGCGGCTTTACCGCACAGGGCTTGTTCGTGATGGATGGCTCAAAACGCAGCAGTCATGGCAATGCCTACTTCACCGGCTTTGGCAAAACCAAGCGTATCGTGTTGTTTGATACTCTGCTGAAACACCTGGAGGCGGATGAGGTAGAAGCCGTACTCGCCCACGAACTGGGCCATTTCAAGCGCCGCCACGTGGTCAAGCGCATGGCTTGGGTGTTTGCAGCCAGTTTGGTGTTTCTGTGGGTACTCAACTGGTTGATGACGCAAACCTGGTTTTTTAACGGCCTGAATGTAACAAGCCAGAACACCGGCATGGCACTGGTACTGTTTTTTCTGGTATTGCCGGTATTCACCTTCCTGCTACAACCACTGAGCAGCCTGTATTCACGTAAACATGAGTTCGAGGCAGACCAGTATGCTGCGGTGCAAACGCAGGCACATAGCCTGATCAGT
>JANMKH010000389.1:0-4125 GCA_031371965.1 Sulfuriferula sp. | reverse complement strand
GTGGCTGCCAGTTGTGTGCCGATTGCTTCGCCTTTGGCCAACCGTACGAGTACATCGGCTTCGCGCCCGCTGGCAATAATGGTGTGCGCGCCACTGCGGGCAGCACGTTTGGCCGCCAGAATTTTGGTCAGCATCCCGCCGCGGCTGATGGCACTGCCCGCACCGCCCGCCATTTTTTCCAGTGCCGGATCGCCAGCGTGCGCCTCACTCACCAATGTGGCATCCGGATTGTTGCGCGGATCCGCGGTGTACAGACCAGCCTGATCAGTAAGAATCACCAGCGCATCGGCTTCTATCAAATTGGTTACCAGCGCGGCCAGGGTGTCATTGTCACCAAAGCGGATTTCGTCGGTGGCAACCGTATCGTTTTCATTGATGATCGGGATAACCTTCAATGCCAACAGGGTGCGCAAGGTGGAGAGCGCATTCAGATAGCGGGTCCGGTCGGCCAGGTCGTCATGGGTAAGCAGAATCTGTGCGGTATGCAAAGCGTGACTGCGAAAGCTGCTTTCATAGGCTTGTACCAACCCCATTTGTCCTACTGCTGCTGCCGCCTGCAACTCGTGAACGGCACTGGGACGGGCTTTCCATCCCAGGCGCTGCATGCCCTCCGCCACCGCACCGCTCGATACCAGCACCACTTCCTTGCCCATATGGGTAAGTTGCGCAATTTGTGCAGACCAGTTGGCCAGCGCGGCATGGTCGAGACCGCGGCCGTCGTTGGTGACCAGGGCGCTGCCGACCTTGACTACCAGACGGCGGGCGGATTGCAGTACCGGTTTCATAAGGTCGGGTCGTAAGTCGGCGTTACCGGTTCGGCGGCAGGTTGTGCAACCGCTTCTTCAGCTTCGCGGGCGGCAATGAGATGTGCCATGATGGCGTAGGTGAGGGCCTTGCAGCCGTCTCCGGTCAGCGCTGAAATGCTGAACACTTCGCCTTCCCAGCCATAATTTCTGATGAAATCTGCGATCTTGCCCGCGCGTTCGGTTTCATCGAGCATGTCGGTTTTGTTGAGTACCAGCCAGCGCGGCTTATCGTAGAGCGACTCGTCGTATTTACGCAGTTCGCCGACAATGGCGCGGGCTTCGTAAACCGGGTCGGTACCCGCATCCATGGGGGCGATATCCACCAGATGCAGCAATAAGCGGGTGCGTGCCAGATGCCGCAAAAAACGGTGGCCCAGCCCGGCGCCATCAGCAGCCGCTTCAATCTGCCCCGGGATGTCGGCGATGACAAAACTCTTGTCGATGTCTACGCGTACTACCCCCAGATTGGGCGCCAGTGTCGTGAAAGGGTAATCGGCGACCTTCGGGCGCGCTGCGGAAACGGCGCGAATAAAGGTGGATTTTCCTGCGTTGGGCATGCCCAGGAGGCCGACGTCGGCCAATACTTTCAGTTCCAATTTGAGTTCGCGTTCTTCCCCGGGCTCGCCGCGAGTGAATTGACGCGGGGCACGGTTGGTGCTGGTCTTGAAGTGCAGATTGCCGAGGCCGCCTTTGCCGCCTTTGGCGATTACGGCACGCTGGCCATCGTGGGCCAGATCCACCAGCACTTCGTTGGTCGCCATATCGGTGACCACGGTGCCCACGGGCATGCGCAGGATGATATCGTCGGAGCCTTTGCCATTGCAGTCAGCACCGCGGCCACCTTCGCCGGGACGGGCGCGGAAGGCTCGGGTATAGCGAAAATCGACCAGAGTGTTGATATTGCGATCGGCAACCGCAATGATGCTGCCCCCGCGACCACCGTCGCCGCCATCCGGGCCGCCGCGCGGAACGAATTTTTCGCGCCGGAACGAGGCCGAGCCATTACCGCCGTTACCGGCGAAGACCTCGATTTTTGCCTCGTCAATGAATTTCATCTGTCCATACCACCAAACCACCAAAGTAAAAAAGCCCTATCCAGCGGATAGGGCTTGAATGTCCAACCGAGCGAGTATTACGCAGTAGGGATGATATTAATCATCTTGCGTTTTAGCGCGCCCTTGATGACAAATTGTACTACGCCGTTAACCGTAGCGAACAGAGTGTGATCCTTGCCCATACCGACGTTGTCGCCGGCATGAAACTGGGTGCCACGTTGGCGTACGATGATATTGCCAGCCAGCACTTCCTGTCCGCCGTAGCGTTTTACGCCCAGGCGTTTGGAATGGGAGTCGCGGCCGTTACGGGAACTGCCGCCTGCTTTTTTGTGTGCCATGGTTTATCTCCTTATGCCGAAATGCCACTGATCTGGATTTCAGTGTAATTTTGACGATGACCTTGATGCTTCTGGTAGTGCTTGCGACGGCGCATCTTGAAAATGCGGATTTTCTCGCCGCGGCCATGCGAAATAATGGTCGCAGTGACCTTGGCACCGTCAACCAACGGCGCGCCGACCTTGATGTTGTCGCCTTCGGCAACCATAAACACCTGATCCAGCACGATTTCGCTGCCAACGTCCGCGGTGATCTGTTCTACTTTAAGTTTTTCGCCAGCGACAACGCGATACTGCTTGCCGCCGGTTTTTATGACCGCATACATGGTGAGCTCCAAACATCTAAACTAGAGGAAGGGCGGAATTATATAGAAATCAACAGGCAAGGTCAAACCATCCTTGACACAACCGTGCGTGTCTCCCTACCATTCAACTCTTTTTTGCGATTTTTTGACAATGCAGGCAATTCAAGCGTTTTTGGCAGATGATATGCGTAGCGTGGATGCGGTGATCCGCGCGCGTCTGCATTCTGAAGTGGTGCTGGTCAGTCAGGTCAGCGAATATATCATCAATAGCGGCGGCAAGCGCCTGCGTCCGGCACTGGTGCTACTTTCCGCGGGTGCGTTGGGTTATCGAGGCACGCATCAGTACGAGCTCGCAGCCGTGGTTGAATTCATCCATACCGCGACCTTGCTGCACGATGACGTGGTGGATGAATCAACACTGCGGCGTGGGCGTGAGACCGCCAATGCGTTGTTTGGTAACGCCGCCAGCGTACTGGTGGGGGATTTTCTCTATTCGCGTGCATTCCAGATGATGGTTACGGTGAATAACATGCGGATAATGGAAGTGTTATCTGACGCCACCAATATCATCGCCGAGGGCGAGGTACTGCAGTTGATGAACTGCAATGATGCAGATATCCACGAAGAAGATTATTTACGCGTGATTCGTTACAAGACCGCCAAACTGTTCGAAGCAGCGGCGCGCCTGGGAGCGATTATTGGTGGCGCCGAACGCACTGCTGAAGATGCCTTGGCTGCTTACGGGATGCATCTGGGCACGGCTTTTCAGCTGATTGATGACGTGCTTGATTATTCTGGTAACTACGAAGAAATAGGCAAGAATATTGGCGATGATCTGGCTGAAGGCAAGCCTACATTGCCGTTGCTGTATCTGATGAAACACGGCACACCAGAACAGGCAATCATGGTGCGCCGTGCCATCGAGGAAGGCGGTCGAGCCGAATTCCAAACCATATTGGCAGCAATTGGCAGCAGTGGTGCGCTCGATTACACGCGCCGTCAGGCAACGCGCGAAGCCGAGATTGCGTGCGCGGCTATTTCCGGATTGCCGGATTCTCAATATAAATCGAGTCTGTTAAAATTGGCCGACTTTGCAGTCAACCGCGATTATTGAATTTGCCCGGTTGATTATTTACGCGGCAAGTCAATTCGGGGTGTAGCTTAGCCTGGTAGAGCGCTACGTTCGGGACGTAGAGGCCGGAGGTTCGAATCCTCTCACCCCGACCAGTTTAAGTATATTATCCTATCCTCTGCCAAGTCTGCAGCCAGCCCTGTAGCGCTGGATTTCCGGGAGATTTATCTTGGCAAAAATACTGTTGTTGTTGATTATCGGTGGCGTGATTTACTGGGTGATCAAATCCCCAGCGCGTAGCAACAGACAATCAAATGATCGCGTTCAAACAAAACCGCCAGAAGACATGGTCCGATGTGTGCATTGCGGTGTGAACTTGCCGCGTAGCGAAGCCGTGCTGTCGCGCGGTGAGTTTTTTTGTGGAAACGAACACCGTCAGTTGCATCAACCCTGAGTGAACCAGCACGCGAGCATCCTGGTCGGAACGGCCGCTGCCATCGTAACTCCTTCCGACACCCTCCAGCCAGCCAGCTACTGGCGCACGCTGCATTA
>JANMKH010000385.1:0-2323 GCA_031371965.1 Sulfuriferula sp. | reverse complement strand
ATTGATGGTCCTCGACCTGGATCGTTTTAAGGAAGTGAACGACACTCTCGGGCATGACATGGGTGACCTCCTGCTCAAGGAAGCCGCGCAGCGTTTAATCAGTTGCGTGCGCGAAGCCAACACCGTGGCACGCTTGGGCGGAGACGAGTTCACGGTCATTCTGAGAGAATTGAACGACGTCGATTGCGTGGAGCGGATTGCCTTGACCATCCTGCAAAAACTTTCCGAACCGTTCCAGTTGGGCGATCAAATGGTCTACCTGTCGACCAGCATTGGCATCACGTTCTATCCGGAGGACGCCACCGGCTTTGACGAACTACTCAAGAACGCCGATCAAGCCATGTACGCCGCCAAGCACCTGGGCCGCAACCGTCGCAGCTACTATGCTCCGTCCATGCAGGAAACTGTGCAGACCCGGATGCGGCTGGCCAATGATTTGCGCTCTGCACTGGCCGCGCTGACCGACTCATTCCGACTGTTTTACCAGCCTATCGTGGAACTGGCTACCGGCACCATCCATAAAGCTGAAGCTTTGATCCGCTGGCAGCACCCCACGCGTGGCCTCATCCATCCCATGGAATTTATTCCAATTGCCGAGGAAACCCAAATGATCCTCGAAATCGGCGACTGGGTATTCCGCGATGCAGCGCGTCAGGTCGCACGCTGGCGCTTATCCCACCATGCGGCATTCCAGATCAGCATCAATGTTTCGCCGGTACAGATTCACAACATGGCCAATGCCCACAATTGGCCAGATTACCTGCAGACACTGGGCTTGCCGGGACAAAGCATCGTGGTGGAGATTACCGAGGGGCTATTGCTGGATGCCAGTATTGGCGTCACTGAAAAATTGCACGCATTCCACGAAGCTGGCATGGAAGTCTCCCTCGACGATTTCGGCACCGGTTACTCGTCGCTTTCCTACCTCAAAAAATTCAACATCGATAACATCAAGATTGACCAATCCTTCGTGCGCAATCTGGCACCCGATTCCGATGACATGGCGCTGTGCGAGGCCATGATCGCCATGGCGCACAAACTCGGCTTGAAGGTGATCGCAGAAGGTGTGGAAACCCCGGAGCAACGCGAGCTTTTGGCAGCCGCGGGTTGCGACTACGGCCAGGGCTACCTGTTTTCCAGACCGGTGCCAGCCGAGGATTTCGAGGCCTTACTAAACAGGCAATTCAAGTAGACGGGCATTTTCTGGTACCCAAAAAAAACTGATCCGTGCAGGTAAACAGCTATGGAACCATACTCAACCACCCAGTTGTTGATACACCGAGTTAGCCACTTTCAATAAAGTGGTGCGCGGCAAATCCCCTGACAGCGCATAGCCCCAGTCCAGATCAACCCAATAAAACGTGGCGATGCCGTCCTGCTCGGCAAAGCGGAACGCAGTTTCCGGCGTGGGTTGCGCCATGTTGCGCAGATACAGCGTGATGCGCTGACCTGCCGGATTTTCATACATGAATTGCGCAGCCGGCTTATTGACTTCTCCGGGTAGCAGGCGACCCCCTACCAGCTTGAACCCGGTGCTGGCCAGATCGGGTACCTTGAGCTGGCGTCCCAACCGCTTGGACAACCAGGTCACCAGTTGCTGTTCCTGGGCCGAATAGATTTCAACCGGCCGGCGCACATCCGGCACAAAGGCAATATGGGCTACCGCCGCCTGATGCACAAAACGCGGCAGATCCATCTGACTTCCGCTTAAAGCCATATTCGTTGAGCTGCCTGATGTGTGACTCAGGTACTGCCAGGTGCCGGCACTGCCTAGCGCCAGCCCGATCAATACCGATGCGGCGATGCTCGCCCCCCTGGTCCACGCAGAACCGGTCTGGGGCCGAGCGAGGAGTCGTACCGGTATGGGCTCGGTCAATACCGGATCGTAATGGGCGTGCAACGCCTGGCGCTGCGCGCGCATCCCGGCGACACGTTCAGCGGCAAGCGGATCAGACGCGATGAGCGCCTCGACTTGCTGGCACCGCTGAGCATCCAGTTGCCCATCGACATAAGCCATCAAATCATCCAGCGTAACAGGCTGTGCATGTGCCTTCATTTCACTACCTTTAATCCAACTTTGTGCTCAAAAGATATTGTGCCATCCATGAATTGCTTGAGTCGCTGTCTGGCCCGCGCCAATCGTGACATCACCGTGCCAATGGGAATGCCGAGGGCCTTGGCAGTCTGGGCATAGCTGAAATCTTCCAGTGCCACCAATAACAGCACTTCACGCAACTCAGGGGACAGCCGGGTCACTGCCGCCGCGATATCCAGTCCTTCCAGCCGCTCTGACTGAGTGGCGCGCGTGGCGATCTCCAGCATA
>JANMKH010000415.1:0-3984 GCA_031371965.1 Sulfuriferula sp. | reverse complement strand
ATTTTGTTATATCAAGGAACGACGATGAGTCAAGGCAAAATCGTACAAATCATTGGCCCGGTGGTCGACGTGGAATTCCCGCGCGACAGTTTGCCCAAGGTCTATGACGCACTGAAAATGGACACCCCCGAACTGACCCTGGAAGTCCAGCAACAACTGGGTGACGGCATCGTGCGCGCCATCGCCATGGGCACCACCGACGGCCTGCGCCGCGGTATGCTGGTGAGCGGTACCGGTGCGGCGATTTCCGTGCCGGTCGGGATTAAAACCCTGGGCCGCATCATGGACGTGCTGGGCAACCCCATCGACGACATGGGTCCGATCGGCAACGAAACCAGCTGGGGCATCCACCGCAAGGCGCCGGCCTTCGACGAACTGGCCGCTTCCAACGAATTGCTGGAAACCGGCATCAAGGTGATCGACCTGATCTGCCCGTTCGCCAAGGGCGGTAAAGTTGGCCTGTTCGGCGGCGCCGGGGTGGGCAAGACCGTGAACATGATGGAGCTGATCCGCAACATCGCGGTGGAGCATAGCGGTTACTCGGTGTTCGCCGGCGTGGGCGAGCGTACCCGCGAAGGTAACGATTTCTACCACGAGATGAAAGACGGCGGCGTGCTGGACAAGGTGGCGCTGGTCTACGGCCAGATGAACGAGCCTCCCGGCAACCGTCTGCGCGTCGCCCTGACCGGCCTGACCATGGCCGAGTACTTCCGTGACGAAGGCCGCGACGTGCTGCTGTTCGTCGACAACATCTACCGCTACACCCTGGCCGGTACCGAAGTGTCCGCGCTGCTGGGCCGTATGCCATCCGCTGTGGGCTACCAGCCGACGCTGGCGGAAGAAATGGGGCGTTTGCAGGAACGCATCACCTCGACCAAGAAGGGCTCCATTACTTCCATTCAGGCCGTTTATGTGCCTGCGGATGACTTGACCGACCCGTCGCCGGCGACCACCTTCGCCCACCTCGATGCCACCGTTGTGTTGTCGCGCCAAGTGGCGGAACTGGGTATTTACCCGGCCGTGGATCCACTCGACTCCACCTCGCGCCAGCTCGACCCGTTGGTGGTCGGTGAAGAACATTACAGCGTGGCGCGTGGTGTGCAGTCGGTGCTGCAGCGTTACAAAGAGCTGCGCGACATCATCGCCATTCTGGGGATGGATGAGCTGGCCCCCGAAGACAAGCTGGCCGTGGCGCGTGCGCGCAAGATTCAGCGTTTCCTGTCACAGCCGTTTTTCGTGGCTGAAGTATTTACCGGCGCACCTGGCAAGTATGTGTCGCTGAAAGACACCATCAGCGGCTTCAAGGCCATCGTCAACGGTGAATACGATCACCTGCCCGAGCAGGCGTTCTATATGGTCGGCACCATTGAAGAAGCGGTCGAGAAAGCCAAGACCATCTAGTAATACCGGCCACGGCGCAGGCATCGTCTGCGCCGGATGAGCGAACACAGGGAAGCGAGATTTATGGCCATGACCATCCACGTAGACATCGTCAGCGCAGAAGCAGAATTGTTCTCCGGCACCGCAGAATACGTGGTGGTACCGGCGGAAATGGGCGAAGTGGGTATCTACCCGCGCCACACCCAAATGCTGACGCGCATCAAGCCCGGCACGGTGCGCATCAAAAAACCTGACGTGGCAGAAGAAGAAGTGATCTATGTCTCCGGCGGTATGCTGGAAGTGCAGCCGAATGTGGTGACCATCCTGTCCGATACCGCTATTCGCGGCCACGATCTGGATGAAGCCAAGGCGCTGGAAGCCAAGCGCCACGCCGAGGAAGCGATGCGCAACCGCGCTTCGGAAATGGATTACGCCAAGGCACAGGCCGAGCTGGCCGAGGCAGTTGCGCAGATTGCGGCAATTCAGAAGTTGCGCAAGCATAGCTAATGCGTGCTCAGCAGCAGCCAAAAAAGGCAACCCACGGGTTGCCTTTTTTGTTTATTTAACCATCGCTGATGAACCTGAAAATTTGTAGGCTGATTCAAAAACCTGCTACGATTTATTCGTAGGTATCGGAAAGATAACCAAAATAATTAAAATCAGGAGGGATGGCCATGAGTTTTATCAGCGAGTTCAAAGCATTCGCCATGAAAGGCAATGTGGTTGATTTGGCGGTTGCTGTCATTATTGGAGGTGCATTCGGCAAGATAGTGGATTCGCTTGTCAAAGACATTGTCATGCCCGTCATCGGCCAATTGGTCGGCGGCGTAGACTTCAAGGAGCTCTATATCAATCTGGGCAGCACTGCATACGCCACCCTGGAATTGGCAGAAAAAGCAGGCGCCCCCCTGATTAAATATGGCGTCTTTATCAATGCGGTCGTTAATTTCGTCATCATTGCATTGGCTATTTTTGTAGCGATCAAGGCGATGAGCAAGTTGCAAAAAACGGCACCGCCTGCGGCTCCGGCAGCTCCTCCAGAGGAGGTGTTATTGCTGCGCGAAATCCGTGACAGCCTGAAAAAATAAACGGTAGCACCCAGCAACGCCCCGCCCGGTTTAAGCAGCGGGGCGTTGTGTTTTGAGGAAGGCGTCAATATCGGGATACGCCAGGCGCACACCCAGCTCGGACTTGATACGCCGGTTCGCCATACGCCGGGATTCGCGCATGAAAGACAGCAGCGGCGCGGGCAGCGTGGCCTCGGCCTCGGCGCGGGTGATACGTGGCGGCGCAGGCAGGCCGAAGGCCGCCGCTACTCGCGCAAAATAATCCCCCATACACAGTTGGCTATCATCGCTGGCATGATAGATACGCCCGGCGCGTGCACGAAATAATGCGTGAACCGCAATCTGTGCCAGGTCATCGGCATGGACGTGGTTAGTGAATACATCGTCTTCGGCACACAGCACGGGTGTGCCGCGTTGCAGGCGTTCGATCGGTAGTCGCCCGGCAGCATAGATCCCCGGTACCCGCAGAATACTGGTGGCTACCCCATTGCGTCGCCCCCAGCGGCGCACCTGCTGCTCGGCATCAAGGCGCCGTCGCGCACGCGCATTTTGCGGATGGGGTGGGCGCGTCTCATCAATCAATGCTCCCGCGCAGTCGCCGTATACGCCGCTGGTGCTGATGTACACCAGCCGGCGTGGTAAAATTCGGCTTTTCCCCAGTATCGACAATAGCTTGCGCGTGCGCATATCGTGCACGCCGTGCGCGGGCGGCGGGGCGAAGTGCAGCACCCAGTCCGCGACACCTGCCAAACGCGCCAGGCTGGCATGGTCGTCGAGATCGCCGGGGATAGGGGTAATGCCCGCTAGGCGCAGGCGCTGTGCCGATTGCGGCGTTCGCGCCAGCGCGTACAGCCGGTGCTGGGGCGCCAGCAATCGTGCGCAGCGCAAGCCCACATCGCCGCAGCCGATGATCAGTATATTTGCCATTAGCGTATTTTAGAGGAAGTTCATGCCCTACCAGATTACCATTCAGCCCAGCGGCCATATTGTTCATGCGGATGACGATGAAACCATACTCGCCGCCGCGTTGCGCGAAGGCTACATGCTGCCCTACGGCTGTCGCAACGGCGCTTGCGGTACCTGCAAGGGCAAGCTGGTGGCGGGCGAGATAGATTACGGCGAATACCAGTCCGGCGCTTTGTCCGACGCCGATATCGACGCAGGCAAGGCGCTGTTCTGCGTAGCGCGTCCGCTCAGCGACATCAGCATCGAGTGCCGCGAAGTCGGTGCCGCCAAAGATATCCAGATCAAAACCCTGCCGTGCCGGGTACACAAACTCGAGCGGCTTGGCCATGATGTGATGGCGCTGCACCTCAAGCTGCCCGCCAACGAGCGCCTGCAATTCCTCGCCGGGCAATATATCGACATTTTGCTGAAGGACGGCAAGCGCCGCAGCTTCTCGCTCGCCAATGCGCCGCATAACGACGACTACCTGCAACTGCATGTGCGCCATATCCCGGGCGGCGAGTTCTCCGAACACATTTTCACGCGCATGAAAGAGAAGGACATCCTGCGCTTCGAAGGCCCGCTGGGCAGT
>JANMKH010000260.1:0-2614 GCA_031371965.1 Sulfuriferula sp. | reverse complement strand
CTGGCTGATCTTGCTCGCAGCCTCCATCATGTTGCGCAATCCGCGCGTAGTGACCAGAGAAAGAACCCATGCAGCACCGCTGCCCACAATCAAGGCAGTGAGGATAAAAAACAACCCATCGCGCCAGGTCTTGGCTAAAGCGGAATCCATACGAACAGTGGACAATCCAATCGTCACGGTTCCGATAGTCTGACCGGCTATGCGAATCCGCTCCTGCAGATCAAGAACGTGATCGCCTGCGGGCAGCGGGAAATGTTCAGATTGGGCAGCCAGCAATGGCAAGACTTTGCCCAGGCGTTCCGGATAGGTCGTCCCCAGCACGCGTCCGCGCGAATCCAGTATTTCACAATACACCACTTCGGGCTGGCTCTTGACCCGGTGAATGATTTCCGCAAGCGCACCCAGATCCTCTGTAAGCAGGGCATTGGTGGAAGCCACAGCGGTCAGGGCAACCAGCGAACGGCCGCGACTGTACAACTCGGCCTGGATTTTATCCGACTGTTCCCGTACCGCGTCCGCAACGAATATACCCATCAGCACCACATGCACCAGTGCCACAGATAGCATCAGGCGAAAACGCAATGTATGGGTGAATCCAGAGCTTTTGTTAGCGGTTTTTGGTGACGATGTGGCTAGGTTGCCGGGCTCGGGCTGGCTCATTTACCCACCTTGGCATACTCGCTATCATCCGTGAGCACGAAGCCTTGGGGTAGTTCCATGCCGTTAAGAATCTGCCGGCCAGCGATGGTGCTGCCCATATCCACCAAGACTTTGGCAACCATTTTCATGTCGGCAACCGGCATGTCGTCGCGTACGGCAATGGGCATCTGCGGTTCCGGCGGCGTCTCAGCGATAATCCGCAATGCTTGCTGAATATGCTTCGGCATGGAACGCAGGGAAGGCTTCCAGGTGCCGGCAACATCCACCAGTCCAGAATACAGTGCCATCAGTACGGAGTCCTGGGAGCCGAAATATTTCACCTCGAAATCCCTGTCTACCGGGATGCCCAGGCTTTCCATGTAGCGGCGTGTCATCACGGTCGCTGCGAAAGCACCAGGGTCGGGAAAGCCCAGGCGCAATCCTGGTTGTAGCGGGGCGGCAAGTTTGGTGATATTGCTGTCGCGGCGTACTACCAGGATGCCGGTGAAGGGTTCTCCCGCTATTTTGGCGATAACGTGATAACCGGATTTTTGCGCCTCGGCGCACAGCAAAGGGTTGAGGTACACAATGTCGTATTCCCGCCGTGCGACGCGTTGCATAAAAACCGAGAAGCTCGGCGCAGTTACAAATTGGACCGGGCGGTGCAGGCTATGTTCCAGCACCTTGGTCAGCGGCAAAAACATGGATGCGAGCTTGTTCGGGCTTTGCAGCGGCAGTACACCGAAGCGGTAGGGTGGAAGATCGGATGCGTGGGCTCGGGAAATGGGGAGAAACGGCAACCATGAACCCGCGAGCATCAAAAAGACTGCCGCGCACGTAGCCCGGGCTATCCGGCTGCGGGTTCCTGAGCAGAGCAAGTGCCATTCCATAAGTCGTCGTATGGTAGCAGGCTCACTCCCTGCGCCTCAAATATAAGCGACGCGGTTTGTTCTGGAAAAGCAAAAGGCAAAAGGCAAAAGGCGAAAATCAAGCCCAGGGAAAGGTCTTAAATTTTGCCTTTTGATTTTCAATTTTTGCCTTTTGCCTTCCTGTTTCAGGTGTGCTGAATGACAAAGGCGGCTTCCACGCTGAAATTGCCGATGCCACGGTGGTTGGTCATGGTCCAGCCGTTCTCGCGCAGATAGGCGGTCATTTGGTGGTTCATGTCGGGATTGCCGCAGATCAATACGCGATCCTGCTGTGGGTCAGCATGCGGCAGGTCGAGTTCCTTGAACAATTCGCCGGAGATGAATAAATCCGAGCAGCGATCGCTGTGTGCAAAAGGCTCGCGTGTCACGGTGGGTACATAGCGCAGTTTGTCTCCCGCACTGCTTTCCAGCTCATCACGATAGGCCAGTTCTGCCTCGTTGCGGACGGTGTGCACCAGAATGACTTTTTCGTAGGCAGCGTAAGTGGCCGGATCGCGGATCATGCTCATAAAGGGCGCCAGGCCGGTGCCGGTGGCCAGCAGATAGAGATTGCGTCCCGGTAACACATGCGCCAGCGTCAGCGAACCGGTAGTCTTGCTATTTACCCAGACCGTATCGCCCGGCTGAATATTGACCAGACGGCTGGTCAGCGGGCCATCAGGAACATGGATACTGAGAAATTCCAGATGGTCGTCATCCTGGGTCGAGACAATGGAATAGGCACGGGCGATGAGCTTGCCTTCCTGTTTAAGGCCGATGGTCACGAACTCGCCGTTGGCGAAGACAAAGTCGGCCGGACGGGTGAGTGTCAGGCTGAAGGTTCGATCCGACCAGGGCCGTACTGCAGTGACTGTTTGCTCCGAATAAGGCATTGTAACTCTCCAAAATTGCCGATCTGTAAGATCTATAGACTGTCGTTTTTAACAGTGGTTCTTGCCGTTTTAATTTTACGATCTGCAACACATTATGGTTTCCGCCACACGCTTGCCAGCCAATGCTGCTCAGCCCGAGGCAAACCGCTGGGGCGGTAATAGTGGGTCAGCTCG
>JANMKH010000259.1:0-3932 GCA_031371965.1 Sulfuriferula sp. | reverse complement strand
AATACGACAGTGCCAAATTTCGCAGCACCGCGCGTCCTGATAACAGCTTTGCCAGCCGCGAGGGTGCGCAGACGCCAGGCAAAGTAGCCATATACGCAACCTGTTATGTGAACTATAACGAACCTGGTATCGGCCATGATTTGTTAAAAATACTCGCGCACAACGAAATTCCCAGCGTGCTGGTAGAAAAAGAATCCTGCTGCGGGATGCCTAAACTGGAACTGGGGGATCTGGAAACCGTGGAAACGCATAAGAACGTGAATATTCCGCATCTGGCCAAACTGGCGCGCCAGGGCTATGCCATTCTCACCGCAGTTCCGTCATGCACGCTGATGTATAAACAGGAACTCCCGCTAATGTTCCCCGATGACGCCGATGTGCAGGCTGTGAAGGCGGCAATGTGGGATCCGTTCGAGTATTTAATGGCACGCCAGGTTGATGGCTTGCTCAAAACGGACTTCGTCAAGCCGCTGGGCAAGGTCGCCTACCATGTGCCTTGCCACCAACGCGTGCAGAATATCGGCAATAAGACCCGCGACAGTCTGAAACTGGCGGGTGCCGAAGTTACCATGGTGGAGCGTTGCTCCGGCCATGACGGTACCTGGGGGGTGAAAACAGAGTTTTACCCGAATGCAGTGAAAATTGGTCGCCCGGTATTTAAGCAGATGGCAGCTGCCGATCCGGACTACATCAGTTCGGATTGCGCCATTGCCGCAAGCCACATTCAACACGGCATGGGTGAGAACCGTGCACAGAAGGCACACCCCATCACTTTGATGCGTATCGCCTACGGACTATAAGGAGCACAGTATATGAGCAGTGAAGGTTACCACGAGGCAATCGACAAACTGTCCGCTACGACCCAGGATATGCATCGCGCCATCGTCTCGTTGATGGAGGAGCTGGAGGCGGTCGACTGGTACAATCAGCGTGTTGATGCCTGCACCGATCCTGAGCTCAAAGCTATCCTCGAACATAATCGGGACGAGGAAAAAGAACACGCGGTGATGGTGCTGGAATGGATACGTCGACAAGATTCCAGACTGGATCATGAATTGCGTGAGACTTTATTTAAAAAAGGCCGTATCGCCGGCCAGCATGCACACGAGGAAAAATGAAATGGGACAGATTACCCGAGACAGCTTGATGACGCTGGAAGCCTACGCCAAAGCGCGTCCAGCTTTGCGCGCACAAACCATCGAGCACAAGAAAAATCGCCGGGTGCAACTGGGTGAACACGTGGCATTGATGTTTGAGGATGAACTCACCCTACGTTACCAGATTCAGGAAATGTTACGAGTGGAAAAGACTTTTCTTGAAGAAGGTATTCAGGACGAACTGAATGCGTACACGCCGCTGGTGCCGGACGGTAACAACTGGAAAGCTACGATGCTCATCGAATACCCCGATGTGGATGAGCGCCGGGTGATGCTCGCCAAGCTCAAAGGGGTGGAAGACAAGGTCTATGTTCAGGTAGCTGGCCACGCTCGCGTTTACGCTATCGCGGATGAAGATATGGAGCGCGAAAACGAGGAAAAGACCTCATCGGTACATTTTTTGCGCTTTGATCTGCAGTCCGCGATGGCAGCATCGCTCAAAGCCGGCGCGGCGTTGGCGATGGGAGTGGACCATCCTGCCTATACTACACATATGGATGCTGTACCTGAGGGTGCACGTGCCTCTTTGCTGAAGGACTTATCCATTTAGTTTTTGGGTTGGGCTTAGTGCCTAAAATACTGCTGGCTGGATTGAAGATGAGGAGAATATCGTGCTGGACAACATGATGATCAATCGTTTTAAATCTGGCCTGGGCGGCCAACCCTTACCACTATCTGTTCGTTTCTGGAATGGTGAGACTTTGCGCTTGGGAGAACGCGATAGCGTCCGATTATCTCTCAACTCTTCCAGGGCAGCTGTCTCATTATCACAGCCTACACTTGGCAAGTTCGCGCGCTGTTATGTCGAAGGCGAAATTGACCTGGAAGGCGATATGCACGAAATTCTCAAACTGGGCGAAAAACTCTGCGCTCAGAGTGAATGCCTGGCGCAGGATAAAAAGGGCAGTCATGCCTGGAAATGGTGGCGCCACACGCATGCGCGCGACCGTAAGAACATCAGCTATCACTACGACGTCTCCAACGATTTTTATGCGCTGTGGCTGGATCAGAAACGCGTCTACTCCTGCGCCTATTTCCGCCATCCAGACGATAGCCTTGAAGTTGCGCAGGAAGCCAAGCTCGACCATATCTGCAAAAAACTGATGCTACAGCCAGGTGAAAGCCTGCTCGATATTGGTTGCGGCTGGGGCGGCCTGGTGTTGTGGGCGGCACAACATTATGACGTTCACGCGGTCGGCATCACGCTTTCTCAGAGTCAGCATGATTATGTGCAAGCGCAAATCAAGGCAGGTGGGCTTGTGGGAAAGGTGGAGGTACGTCTGATGGATTATCGTGAAGTTCCACCGGACATGCAGTTCGACAAGATTGCCAGCGTGGGGATGTTTGAGCACGTGGGACGCGGTAATCTGGATGCCTATTTCAACAAAATATTCAGCCTGCTCAAGCCCGGTGGACTGGTGATGAACCACGGCATTACCGCAGCTGGGCTGGATACCAGTGGGCTGGGTAATGGCATCTCCGAATTCATTGACGATTATGTGTTTCCCGGTGGTGAGCTGGTGCATGCAGCGCGGGTCATAGAGTCGCTGGCACGCAACGGGCTGGAATGCCTGGATGCGGAAAACCTGCGCCCCCACTATGCACGTACGCTGTGGCAGTGGGTACACCGGCTGGAAGAGCACAGCAGCGAGGCGCGGCGCCTGATCGGCGAGCGGAAATATCGTATCTGGCGCATCTACATGGCGGGCTCTGCGCACGCTTTTGATCGGGGCTGGATGGCGCTGTTTCAGGTGCTGGCTGGCAAACCTCTTGTCAACGGCAGCTTGTCATATCCGTTTACACGTGACCACGTTTACGCATGATTCACCTTGAATGAGACCACCTGACTCTACGGTTTATCGCTATATTGTTTTTTTGACGTTTTCCTGCATTGCTGCGGTGTATCATGCGGCTTTTTGCGATGGATAATCATGCGCCAACTTGTACCGCTTGTATTGCTTGGAATGCTCATTGCACCCACATTAGGCCATGCGTGGGGACTGGACTTTGACAGGGACTTTGATGAGCAGAAAAAGCCGTGGGAAGAAGTAAAAGCTCAACTGCCTCCCTATCCTAAAGACGAAAACCTGCAGGAGTTCTATGTGAGCGGCATTGCCGGGAATCATTATTTCGTGGACAAGACCACGCTGGAGACGGACAAGGACGGCGTTGTACGCTATGTATTATTCATCAAGGCGCGAGGCGGTGCGACCAATGTGAGTTTCGAAGGCATTCGCTGCGCTAATCGGGAACGCAAGATTTATGCGATTGGCCACACAGACGGTACCTGGTCGCGAGCCCATGATAGCAAGTGGCAGCCAATCGCCTCAGCTTCTTCGCTGTCCTATCATCGCGCCCTTGCCGACGAGTATTTGTGCCCGCAGGGGGAAATGGTGAGTAGCCCCAAAGACGTGCTCAGGAATATGCGCGGCGCGTGGTAGTTCGTCTCATGACGAATTTTAGAGTAATACGAGATTGTCGCGGTGGATCAGTTCAGGTTCGTCAATGTAACCCAGCGTCGCCTCAATCTGCGTCGTCGGTAGCCGCACAATCTTTCGTGCTTCGCTGGCGGCGTAATTTGCCAAACCCCGCGCGATTTGCACACCTTCCGGTGACACGCAGGTAACCACTTCGCCGCGCGCGAATTCGCCCTCGACGTTAATCACCCCGATCGGCAGCAGACTTTTTCCATCCAGCGTCACGGCCTTGACTGCACCGGCATCCAGGGTCAGTTTTCCGCGCACTTGCAGGTGGTCGGCAAGCCATGTTTTGCGC
>JANMKH010000254.1:0-3680 GCA_031371965.1 Sulfuriferula sp. | reverse complement strand
CGCGGTATTGTTTCCCGCCAGCCATGAACACGTCGTCGCACTGATGCGCGTGGCGCTTGCCCACCATATTGCGCTGGTGGCGCGCGGCGCGGGCTCGGGCAACGTGGGCGGGGCGCTGCCTGCTCCGGGTAGTGCGGTGGTGAGTTTCGAGTGCATGGACGCCATCCTTGAATTCAATCCCGCCGACCGCTACATGGTGGTGCAGCCCGGTGTGGTGACAGCAGACATCGAACTTGCCGCGCGCGCGCATGGCCTGTTCTACCCGCCCGACCCGGGCAGTTCACCTTACTGCCGTATCGGCGGCAATCTGGCGATGAATGCCGCCGGGCCGCGCGCGGTGAAATACGGTGTGACGCGCGACTATGTGCTGGGGCTGCGTGCCGTGGCCGGCACCGGTGCCGAGTTGCACACCGGCTGCAGGACCACCAAGGGCGTGACCGGCTATGACCTCACGCGCCTGCTGGTGGGATCGGAAGGCACGCTGGGGCTGATTACCGAAGCCACGCTCAAGTTATTACCCGCACCTGAAGCACGCGCCACTTTGCGCGTGTGTTATGCGACCAATCTGGATGCGTGCGCCGCAGTGGCACGGGTAATGAACCAGGCGGTGGTGCCGTGCGCGCTGGAGTTCATGGATCAGCGTTCCCTCCTGGCGATCCA
Organism: Sulfuriferula sp.; assembly: GCA_031371965.1. Lineage (GTDB taxonomy): Bacteria > Pseudomonadota > Gammaproteobacteria > Burkholderiales > Sulfuriferulaceae > Sulfuriferula. Next base: position 3,020 of record JANMKH010000254.1, on the reverse strand, counting down.
GGCGGCGGGCGCGGCGACCGGCTTGCCTGACGGTACGGAGGCATTGCTGATGGTGGAAGCCGATGGCGCTGCGAGCGATCTGCCACGCCAGATCAGCGCATTGAAAGCTGCGCTGCACGGCGACGGCATGCTTGAACTGCTGGAAGCGGGTAATCCCGCAGACGTTGCACAGTTGTGGCTGGCGCGCAGATCACTGTCGCATGCGGTGAAGCGCATCGCACCGTTGAAAATCAATGAGGACGTCGTGGTCCCGGTATCGCGTCTGGCTGAACTGGTTGGCTATATTGACCGGTTGGCTGAGCGCTTTGCATTGCCCATCGTCAGCTTTGGTCATGCCGGCAACGGTAACCTGCATGTCAATATCATGGTGAAGCCATCTGACCCGCAACAGATGAAAAATGCCAGGCAGGCTTTGCGAGAGTTATTTTCCAAAGTATTGGAACTGGGTGGGACGTTGTCCGGCGAGCATGGCATCGGTAGCGAAAAGCGCGATTATGTCAGTATGGAGATTGATGCGGGCAGTCTGGAAATGATGCGTTTAATCAAGGCGCAATTCGATCCACACGGCTTGCTCAACCCCGGAAAGCTTCTTCCGCAGTGAAAATTGTTGCGGCAAAGTGTTTACAAAACTGGCGTAGCTCCATATAATGCGCGTCTTTCGGGGGTATAGCTCAGCTGGGAGAGCGCTTGCATGGCATGCAAGAGGTCAGCGGTTCGATCCCGCTTACCTCCACCAGAAAAGTGGAGCCGAATGCATAAAGTTGGCATAGCAACGATCTGGGCAGGTCTCTTGATGAGTGTGCTCGGTTTGATTTTCGGCGCCATGGATTTGGTTGAATACGGCGAGCCGAGCATCTGGATGGCCATGATACCCGCAGGTTTTGCCTTGCTGCTTCTGGGTACGGTAGTAACGCAGTTTTCCGGAAAATAGGAAACTGCTCGCGTCGAGTTGTACACAGGTCCCCATCGTCTAGAGGCCTAGGACACCGCCCTTTCACGGCGATAACACGAGTTCGAATCTCGTTGGGGACGCCAGTCTTGACGGGCTGCAGCGATGCAGCCCGTTTGTTTTCCGATGCTTCGCCATTGGAAAATTGGAGTGGTAGTTCAGTTGGTTAGAATACCGGCCTGTCACGCCGGGGGTCGCGGGTTCGAGTCCCGTCCACTCCGCCAACCATTAAAAAACCGCAAGATCACGCTGTGATTTTGCGGTTTTTTATTTTCCGCGCAGATGTTTTCTCGGCGACGCGCTGATTGATGCGCTCAGATGATCCGGGCAGCTGCCAGAAACAGGCCGACCACGCATAAGAATCCGGCAGCCCACGCCGCCGAGCGCAGCGTGGCCAGGTTCGCGATATAAAAGGCGCCATGCAGCAACCGCACTGTGACAAAGCCGAAGGCAAGCCAGTCGGTCAAAGTACTTTGGCCGATCAATATGTGTGCGGTAATAACGGCAGCTGCGAAGGGGGGAAACGCTTCGAACCCGTTCAGATGAGCCCAATTCGAACGCTGACGCCAGCCTGTGGCACGCGCCAGATATTCGCGCGGCGCGCTATTGTCATAATCGCGGCCGAATTTCGCGATTACAGCGAATAGGTAGGGTATCACCGCTGCTGCCAATATCATCCACAAGGCAATTGTCATCTGAGTCCCTTTTGTCGTCGTAACAGCGCAGTCTGCAAGCACTTAATTTAATGAGACTTTATCACCCTATTTCCGAATTGTGGCAAGGAGGGGATGGCAGTGGATTTCTCGAAGCCGCAATGAGCGTCAGGATGAATCCGTGCTTAATGCCTTGCAGGTGTTGATCAGGCCGTTGGTCGAGCTGTCGTGTTCGCTGACTTTGCCGGGGCTGACCAGCCCCTGTTCGATGGCGCCTGCCAGCTGCTTTCCCAACTCGACTCCCCACTGGTCGAACGAATTCACATCCCAGATCATGCCCTGCACGAATACCTTGTGCTCATACAGGGCGATCAGTGCGCCCAGTGTATGCGGGTCAAGTTTGCGGTAGAGCAGGGTATTGCTGGGGCGGTTGCCGGGAAATACCTTGTGCGGTAGCAGCGCCTTAATTTCAGCGTCATCCAAATGGGCGGCAGTGAGTTCGGCACGTACCTCGGCGCGAGTTTTCCCCAGCATCAATGCCTTACTCTGCGCAAAACAGTTGGACAGCAGCACTTGATGTTGCTGATCGATCGGATTATGGGACTCGGCAGCCGCCAGGAAGTCCGCCGGAATCAGCCGGGTGCCCTGGTGGATGAGCTGATAGAACGCGTGTTGGCCATTGGTACCGGGCTCGCCCCAGATAATCGCACCGGTGGCATAGTGGACAGGTTTGCCAGCGCGCGTGACGCTCTTGCCGTTGCTCTCCATATCGAGTTGCTGAAGATAGGCGGGAAAGCGCGCCAGATATTGATCGTAGGGCAGCACCACCTGGCTTTGCGCATCCCAGAAATTGTTGTACCAGATGCCCAGCAGCGCCATGATCACCGGCATGTTTTGCGCCAGCGGGGCGCTACGGAAATGCTGATCCATGGCGAAAGCCCCGTCGAGCAGCCTGGTAAAGTTGTCCATGCCGATCATCAGCGCAACCGATAATCCTACCGCCGACCACACCGAATAACGTCCGCCCACCCAGTCCCAAAAGCCGAACATGTTGGCGGTATCGATACCGAAGGCGCGGACTTTCTCGGTATGCGTCGAGACTGCGACGAAGTGCCGGGCGACCGCCGCTTCGTCTTTCAAGGCAGCGAGCAGCCAGCGTCTGGCCACCTGCGCGTTGAGCAGGGTTTCCGGCGTGCCGAAAGACTTCGAAGCGACAATAAACAGCGTGGTTTCCGGATCCAGGCGATGCAGGGTTTCACTGATATGGGTGGGATCCACATTGGAAACGAAATGCGGAGTAAGACCTTTTTGCCAGTATGGTGTAAGCGCCTGGGTGACCATTACCGGGCCCAGGTCGGAGCCGCCGATGCCGATACTCACGATGTCGGTGATGCGCTTGCCGGTGTGGCCGCGCCATT
>JANMKH010000210.1:0-7846 GCA_031371965.1 Sulfuriferula sp. | reverse complement strand
ACCACCACCTGGCGGTCAAAACGACCTGGCCGAAGCAGGGCAGGATCCAGTACGTCGGGACGGTTGGTGGCCGCAATCACAATGACGCCCGCCGAGCCCTCAAAGCCGTCCATTTCCACCAGCAACTGATTCAGCGTCTGTTCGCGTTCATCGTTGCCACCACCCATACCTGCACCGCGCTGGCGACCTACCGCATCGATCTCGTCAATAAAGATGATGCATGGAGCGTGTTTTTTGGCTTGCTCGAACATGTCACGTACGCGCGCAGCACCCACGCCCACAAACATCTCCACGAAATCAGAACCGGAAATGCTGAAAAATGGCACTTTGGCTTCCCCGGCAATGGCTTTGGCCAGCAAGGTTTTACCTGTACCCGGGTTACCCACCATCAGCACACCGCGCGGAATGCGTCCACCCAGCTTCTGGAATTTGGTTGGGTCGCGCAGAAACTCGACCAGTTCCGACACTTCTTCCTTGGCCTCATCACACCCGGCCACATCGGCAAAGGTAATCTGGTTGGTGGATTCGTCCAGCATGCGTGCCTTGCTCTTGCCGAACGAAAACGCGCCGCCCTTGCCACCACCCTGCATCTGGCGCATGAAGAATATCCACACACCAATCAAGAGTAGCATCGGGAACCAGGACACGAACAGACTCATCAGGAATGATGGCTCCTCTTCCGGTTTCGCTTCGATCACTACGCCATTTTTGAGCAGGTCAGAAACCATCCAGGGGTCCGATGGCGCGTAGGAAGTAAAGTGCTTGCCATCGCTTTTCACGCCTTTCAACACATGGTTTGAGATCACCACTTTGGTAATCTGACCTTGCTTGACCTCCTGGATGAACTGCGAATAGTCCATTTGCGCCTGGGCAGTCTGGCGTGTGCTGAACTGGTTGAATACCGTCATTAACACCAAGGCAACAACCAGCCAGATGGCAATATTTTTAAACATGTTATTCACGTAGCGCTCCTGTGAGCAGGTAAAAATTGCGAATTTAAACTCATTCTAAACCGATTCCGGTACCACTGCCAGCGTTTGGAAGCCTGCTTTTCCCCAGCAGATACACTTCACTACTACGATCGCGCGAGGCACGCGGCTTGCGCGTTACCACCTGCGCGAACTGGTCTCGCATAAGCTTCACGTATTCCTGAAAACCTTCACCCTGAAATGTCTTGACCAGAAAAGCACCGCCAGGTTTCAAATGATGACAGGCAAACTCCAGCGCCAGTTCGCATAAATGCATGCTGCGAGCTTGATCGGCGCTAGCCACACCGCTCATGTTGGGGGCCATATCCGAAATTACAAGGTCTGGGAGCCGCCCCGCCAGCACTTGCTTCAATTCCGTGAGCGCCTCTTCCCCGGTAAAGTCGCCCTGGATGAAAGTCACCCCGGCTATCGAGTCCATTTCCAGCAGATCCAGTGCAATCACCTTTGCACCCAGCTTGGCGGCTATCTGCGACCAGCCACCGGGTGTCGCACCCAGGTCAACCACCAACATGCCGGAGTGGAGCAGATGATCGCGCGTATTGATTTCGTCGAGCTTGAACGCAGCACGTGAACGATAGCCATGCTGCTTGGCCAGTTTCACATAAGGATCATTTACATGCTCGCGCATCCAGGCTTTACTGGTCCTACTGGGCTTCATCGGCTAAAATCCGGGTTTGCTTTAGAAATGGCCATCATGATCACCCTCAACACACTACAACGCCGTTATTTGCGCGGACAAGCCCATCACCTGCATCCGGTTGTCATGATCGGCGATGCCGGACTGAGCGACGCGGTCATGCGCGAAGTGGACATTAATCTGAAAAGCCATGAACTCATCAAGGTCAGGGTATTCGGTGATGACCGCGACCACCGCATCGCCATTATGGAAAAAATCTGTACGGACCTGGCCGCAGCACCGGTTCAACATATCGGCAAGCTTTTATTGATTTACCGCCCGGCTGCCAAACCAAAAATCAGCCTGCCCAAGTAAACGGATCAGCGGCTATTCTGCTTGAAAAGCAATATCAATCCCAACAAACTCTGCACCAGATAGACAATGCTGGAAATACCATGCCAGCGCGCGAAACGGTCGCGAAAGATGCTTTCCATGACTGCCTGCGGCATGGCCCGTTCCTTGAGACTTTCCATGATGGGCTGAATCCCGAAATGAGTAGCCAGCGTCAGTAACAACATCACCAGCACTACCCAGAAAAATGCCTGTTTAAACGCACGGCCGCCAAACGCTGCCAGACGTTGAATAATCAGATAAAGCGCGCATGCGATACTGACATACGCCATGACGGTAAACATATGCCCGGCCAGATTACCGGCCAGCTGCTTGTCGGCCAGACTGGTGAACAGTACCGGCGCGGCAAGGTAGCCAATCGCCCATATGCCGCCCACCCACAGGGTCACAACGATTCTGGCGAGCGCTTCAGGCAGGTTTTTCATGGTTTATACGTAACGCACATCCAGCACTTCATACTGGCGCACACCGCTAGGCGCTTGCACGTCGGCGGTATCGCCAGCACTCTTTCCAATCAGCGCGCGCGCAATCGGGGAGCTGATGGAGATTTTGTATTGCTTGATGTCTGCTTCATCGTCGCCAACGATCTGATAAGTCACCGCCGTACCGGCTTCCAGGTCTTCCAGCTCTACCGTTGCACCGAACACCACGCGTCCGTCTGCATCCACCTCAGCAGGATTAATGATCTGTGCTGACGACAGCTTGCCTTCCAGATCGGCAATACGCCCTTCGATAAAGCTCTGCTTCTCTTTGGCGGCATCGTATTCGGCATTTTCAGATAAATCACCCTGTGCGCGCGCTTCTGCGATTGCGGTAATGACTGACGGGCGCTCGATGGTTTTCAGACGGTGCAGTTCCTGGCGCATCATCTCTGCACCCTTCACTGTCAATGGAATTTTGCTCATGGCACTCATGGTTAATCCTTATCGAGCAGGCAATTGCTGGTGCAATCCCTGCAGGTCATAAACTTTCAGCCCACCCATCGCCTGCATGCCGATGCAGGCGGCGCGTGCCCCGGCCAGCGTGGTGTAATAAGTAACGCGTTGCGCCAGTGCGACACGGCGAATTTCCACCGAATCGCGCACGGCACGTTTGTCGTCCACCACGTTGACGATCAGGCTGATCTCATTGTTTTTAATCATGTCCACAATATGTGGACGCCCCTCAGTAACCTTGTTCACAACAGTCACCGCCAACCCGCCAAGCGCCAGCGCTGCTGCGGTGCCACGGGTAGCGAGCAAGGTAAAGCCCAGAGCTATCAGCTGGGCGCCAATTTCGACGATTTTCTGTTTATCTGCGTTGCGCACACTGATGAACGCAGCACCACCCTTGGGCAGTTTCACCCCGGCTGCCAGTTGCGACTTGACGAAGGCTTCGCCGAAACTCGCGCCCACACCCATGACTTCGCCGGTGGACTTCATTTCTGGCCCCAGCAGCGTGTCCACGCCCTGGAATTTGGCAAAGGGGAATACCGCTTCCTTCACCGAGAAATATGGTGGCACCACTTCTTTTTCAAATCCCTGCTCGACCAGGCTGCGTCCCGCCATGCAGCGCGCCGCCACTTTGGCCAACTGGATGCCAGTGGCTTTGGACACAAACGGAACAGTACGCGAAGCACGCGGGTTGACCTCCAATACGTACACCGTATCACCCTGCAGCGCGAACTGCACGTTCATCAGCCCCACCACGTTGAGTGCACGCGCCATGGCGACGGTCTGACTGCGGATTTCGTCCTGGATTTCAGCCGACAGGCTGTACGGTGGCAACGAGCATGCCGAATCACCGGAGTGTACGCCAGCCTGCTCGATGTGTTCCATAATGCCGCCGATCAGCACCTGCTGGCCGTCGCTGATGGCGTCCACATCTATTTCAATCGCGTCGTTGAGGAAGCGATCCAGCAATACCGGAGAGTCGTTGGAAACCTTGACTGCCTCGCGCATGTAGCGCTGCAAATCGGCTTCCTCGCGCACAATTTCCATGGCGCGGCCGCCCAGCACGTAGGATGGGCGCACCACCAGCGGGTAACCAATCTCGGCCGCCAGGCGTATGGCTTCTTCAGGAGAACGCGCGGTACGGTTGGGCGGCTGTTTCAAACCCAGCCCAACCAGCAGTTGCTGGAAACGCTCGCGGTCTTCGGCGCAATCGATCATGTCCGGCGTAGTACCAATGATGGGCGTGCCGAAAGCCTCCAGATCTCGCGCAAGTTTGAGCGGAGTCTGCCCGCCGTATTGCACAATCACGCCGACCGGTTGCTCGACGCGCACGATTTCCAGCACATCCTCCAGCGTCACCGATTCGAAATACAGGCGGTCGGACGTATCGTAATCGGTGGAGACCGTTTCCGGATTGCAGTTGACCATGATGGTTTCATAACCATCCTCGCGCATCGCCAGCGCCGCATGCACGCAGCAGTAATCGAACTCGATGCCCTGGCCGATACGGTTGGGGCCACCCCCCAGCACCATGATTTTCTTGCGATTGGTCGGTTGCGCTTCGCATTCCTCCTCGTAGGTGGAATACAGGTAGGCAGTGTGGGTAGAGAACTCCGCCGCACACGTGTCCACACGCTTGTATACCGGGTGGATGCCGAGCGCCCAGCGCTTTGCCCGCACCGCATGCTTGTCGCAATCCAGCAATGCCGCCAACCGGCGGTCGGCAAAGCCGTTGCGCTTCAGATTGCGCAATTCATCAGCACCGATGTCGCCCAGCGTGCGGCCTTTGAGTGTGGCCTCATCCGCCACCAGCGCCTCGATCTGCACCAGGAACCAGGGGTCGATTTTGGTGAAGCTGAATACCTCATCCAGGCTCATGCCGATGCGGAACGCATCGGCCACATACCAGATACGCTCGGGGCCTGGGTTGCCGATTTCCGCCTCGATCACATCGCGATCAGCGGTGATTTCATTCAGCCCGTCCATGCCGGTTTCCAGCCCGCGCAGCGCTTTCTGTAAGGATTCGCGGAAGGTGCGGCCGATGGCCATCACCTCGCCCACCGATTTCATCTGGGTGGTGAGCCTATCGTTGGCCTGCGGAAATTTCTCGAAGGCAAAGCGCGGAATCTTGGTCACCACATAGTCGATACTGGGCTCGAACGAAGCCGGCGTCGCACCGCCGGTGATGTCGTTTTTCAGCTCATCCAGGGTGTAGCCCACCGCCAGCTTGGCGGCGATCTTGGCGATGGGGAAGCCGGTGGCCTTGGACGCCAGCGCCGAGGAGCGCGACACGCGCGGATTCATCTCGATCACCACCATGCGCCCGTCGACCGGGTTGATACCGAATTGCACGTTGGAACCACCAGTCTCGACATCGATCTCGCGCAACACGGCGATGGAGGCATTGCGCAGGATCTGGTATTCCTTGTCGGTCAGCGTCTGCGACGGCGCCACGGTGATGGAGTCGCCGGTATGCACGCCCATCGGGTCAAGGTTTTCGATGGAGCAGACGATGATGCAGTTGTCGGCGCGGTCGCGCACCACTTCCATCTCGTATTCTTTCCAGCCGATCAGCGACTCTTCGATCAGCAGCTCGCGAGTGGGCGACGCCTCCAGGCCACGCTCGCAAATCGCCACGAATTCTTCGCGGTTGTAGGCAATACCGCCGCCGGTGCCGCCCATGGTGAAGGATGGGCGAATGATGGTGGGAAAGCCCATGACCGCCTGCACCTGCAGGGCCTCTTCCATGCTGTGGGCAATCGACGAGCGCGGCGAAGCGAGGCCGATGCGGGTCATCGCCTGCTTGAATTTTTCGCGGTCTTCGGCCATGTCGATGGCGTCGCGCGAGGCGCCAATCATCTCCACGTCGAATTTTTCCAGCACGCCGTGCTTGGCCAGATCCAGCGCGCAGTTCAACGCGGTCTGCCCGCCCATGGTGGGCAGCAGCGCCTCGGGGCGCTCTTTCTCGATGATTTTTTCCAGCACCTGCCAGGTGATCGGCTCAATGTAGGTCACATCGGCCATCTCCGGGTCGGTCATGATGGTGGCCGGGTTGGAGTTGACCAGGATAACCTTGTAGCCCTCCTCGCGCAGTGCCTTGCAGGCCTGCGCGCCGGAATAGTCGAACTCGCACGCCTGGCCGATGACGATGGGGCCGGCGCCGATAATGAGGATGCTATGGATGTCGGTACGTTTCGGCATGGCTTAACGGTGGGCTTTCTGCATCATGGCCACGAAGCGGTCGAACAGATAACCGACGTCATGGGGGCCAGGGCTGGCTTCAGGGTGGCCCTGGAAGCTGAACGCCGGTACATCGGTGCGGGCAAAACCCTGCAGCGAGCCGTCGAACAGGGAAATATGGGTCACGCGCAGGTTGGCGGGAAGCGTGTCGGCATCCACCGCAAAGCCGTGATTCTGGCTGGTGATTGCCACGCGTCCCGTGTCGAGGTCTTTCACGGGGTGGTTGGCACCGTGGTGACCGAATTTCATCTTGACGGTCCTGGCACCGGAAGCCAGCGCCAGCAACTGGTGCCCCAGGCAAATACCGAAAATCGGAATGCCGGTTGTCACCAGTTCGCTGAGGGCGGCAATGGCGTAATCACACGGCTCAGGATCGCCCGGACCGTTGGACAGGAAAATGCCGTCCGGCTTGAGCGCCAGAGCCTCTTGCGCCCTGGCCTGCGCAGGCAGCACGGTCAGCCTGCAACCGCGTTCGGCCAGCATGCGCAGGATATTGCGCTTGACGCCGTAATCGTAGGCAACGACATGGAACGGCATGCGGTCGGGCTTGGCGTAACCGTTGCCCAGTTGCCATTCGCCTTCCTCCCACGGGTAGGCAGCGCTACAACTCACCACTTTGGCCAAGTCCATTCCGGCCAGGCCGGGAAAACTGCGCGCCTGCGCCAGCGCCTCGGCTTCGTCAACCTCTCCCGCCATGATGCAACCGGATTGCGCACCGGTCTCACGCAAGATGCGAGTGAGGCGGCGCGTGTCAATGTCGGCGATGGCCACGACATTTTCCGCAACCAGATAATCGGACAAGGACTGTGTGCTGCGGAAGTTGCTGGCCAATAGCGGCAAATCCCTAATTACCAGACCCGCGGCATGGATCTTTTCCGCTTCCATATCTTCCGCATTGACGCCGGTATTGCCGATGTGGGGATAGGTCAGCGTAACAATCTGGCGCGCGTAGGACGGATCGGTCAGGATCTCCTGATAGCCGGTCATGGCCGTGTTGAACACGACCTCGCCCACGGTGATGCCTGATGCCCCGATGGCTACGCCGCGGAAGACTGAACCATCGGCAAGCACCAGAATGGCGGGTTGAGCGTGCGGCAAGGGAGTACTCCGGTATAAGGCTTACACGAAGAGGCGGGCTGGGTTTTCACCCGCCCGCCTCTGAAATATGTGTGTCATTTTAGCCGAAATCGGCCCCGAACTCAATGCAAGTTCAACGCAATCCAAGCACGTCCTGCATATCATACTGTCCGGCCGGGCTAATCACGAGGAAGCGCGCGGCACGCAGCGCGCCTTGGGCAAAGGTCATACGGCTGGATGCCTTGTGGGTAATCTCCACGCGCTCGCCGATGCCGGCGAACATCACCGTGTGGTCGCCGACGATATCGCCACCGCGCACCGTGGCAAAGCCGATGGTGGATGGCTGACGCTCTCCGGTCACGCCTTCACGGCCATACACTGCGCATTCGGACAAATCGCGTCCGAGCGCGTCGGCCACCACTTCGCCCATGCGCAGCGCCGTGCCGGACGGCGCATCCACCTTGTGGCGATGGTGCGCTTCAATGACTTCGATGTCGTAACCTTCGTTGAGTACTTTGGCAGCGATTTCCAGCAACTTGAAAGTGAGATTCACACCCACACTCATATTCGGGGCGAATACC
>JANMKH010000390.1:0-2012 GCA_031371965.1 Sulfuriferula sp. | reverse complement strand
CCACAGTACAAGCCACTTCCATCCAGAAACAGCTCGATTTTTCGCGCGATAACGAGCGTGAAGCAGACCGTATCGGCATACAAATCATGCGCAGCGCAGGCTTTGACCCGCGCGCTATGGCAACTTTCTTCGAACGCCTGCAAAAAAACAGCCGTCTGTATGAAAATAACGCCCCGGCTTATCTGCAGACCCATCCGCTAACCTCGGAACGGATTGCCGATATGCAAAATCGCGTGGCCAGCCTGCCCGTCAAACAGGTGGCGGACAGTCTGGAGTTTCAATTGATACGCGCCAAACTGCTCGCCGCCGAAGGGCGTCCGGAGGAAGCAGTCAAGCGTTTCACCGAAGCCATCCGCGATACCCGCTACAACAGTCTCGCGGCTGAACGTTACGGGCTGGTAGTGGCGCTGCTGCGCGCACGCCAGTTCGAGCGCGCGGAACAGGCGCTGAACCTGCTCAACCAGTCGGGTGCCAGCAGTCCGATCATTGCCATGCTGGGTGCTCGGATCAAGCAGGAAGCAGGTGACATCGATGCTGCGCTAACCCGCTACCAGGCTGGACGCGAGCGTTTTCCAGGCTATCGGCCACTGCTATACGCAGATGCCAATGCCTTGCTCAAGGCGGGCAAAGCCAAAACAGCGCTGGCGCTTGTCGCCGACCACCTCACGCTATATCCGGACGATTACCGTCTGTACGAGTTACAGTCACGGGCCTACGCCATGCTGGGTAAGGATTTTTTGCGCCATCACGCCCAGGCTGAAGCCTATGTGCGGCAAGGCAATCTTGATGCCGCCATTGAGCAGTTGCAATTGGGCCTTAAAAGCCGCGATGGGGATTTTTATCAGATGTCCATTGCTGAGGCGCGCCTAAAAGAACTACTAGCGCTCAATAAACCAGCCAAACCTTAAATCTCTGAAACATTCATCGTGCGCTGATTTGGTATAAACATACCGAATGTCATGTTTTTGCAAAAAAAACGCGGTCAAGGGCTTGGACAAGCAAAAATTTTGCACTATGCTTGCCGCATCCTTAGTTTGGATAGGCAGACTGGAATGCCTTCGCGGCAAACCGGAAAATCATTCAGTTGCACCCACAATTAGACTAGGAGGATGACATGCGTGCAGGAGCATCACTAATCTTGACCGCAAGCATAGTCGGCATGTTCGTTATGGCCAACTACGCGGTGGCAGCAGACGCACCCAAAAAAGAAGAAACCGGCAAGTCCATTGCCTTTGACAAAGGCAAAGGCAATTGCCTGGCGTGTCACGCCATGCCTACCGTACCGGACGCGGAATCCGCTGGCACCATCGGACCACCGCTGATCGCCATGAGCGCGCGCTACCCGGATAAAGCCAAACTGCGCGCCCAGATATGGGATGCCACAGTTGCCAACCCTCAATCAGTCATGATTCCGTTCGGTAAACACAAGGTGTTGACTGAACAGGAAATTGATAAAGTCACCGATTTCGTATACGGCCTGTAACCCAGGCCAAAATCACCTAGGAGAAATGAATGAATGAATTGCGTAGAAATATCCTGAAAAGCGCCGGCGCGGCTGGCGTGGTTGCCATGGCAGCTACCGCAGGACTGCTTAAGTCCGGCAATGCGCTGGCCGCCTGGAACAGCAACGCGTTTGCCGCGAAGTCCTCTGCTGAAGCAATCAAGGATCTGGGTTTGCCCACACCTGCCGAAAGCAAGGCCATCACCATCAAGGCCCCGGATATTGCTGAAAACGGCGCTGTCGTTCCCGTGGAAGTAGTCAGCACTCTTCCCGGTACAACCAACATTATCATCATTTCCGAGAAAAACCCCACCGTTCTGATTGCCGATTTTAAGCTCTCGAACGGGGCTGAGGGATTTGTCTCTACCCGTATCAAGATGGCACAAACATCCATGATCCGCGCCGTAGTGACCGCAGGTGGCAAGACGTACACCGCTGCCAAAGAAGTGAAAGTAACCATCGGTGGTTGTGGCGGTTAACTGACGCATATCTTGTCCTAGCATCTGTGTCT
>JANMKH010000110.1:0-11428 GCA_031371965.1 Sulfuriferula sp. | reverse complement strand
CAATGGTGAGAGCACCTGCGCGGGTGACTACGATATCGCACCAGGCATACACTTCGGCCATGTCGGCAATGTAGTCGCGCACCTCTGCAATCACGCCTACGGCTGCGTAATGGGCGCGCAGGCTATCAGCGTGGCGGGTGCCGGACTGGTGGATGACTGCGGGGCGCTCGGCTGCGGGAATCAGCGCCAGCGCGCGCGGCACGATGTCATTCAATGCCGCAGCGCCGAGACTGCCCCCTACCACCAGCAAACGTAATTGCGGCGCCGTGCGTATCTGCGGTTCGGGTAGTGCGGAGATGCTGGTACGCACCGGATTGCCCACCCAGGTCGTCGCCACCTTGCCGCACGGCAAGGGCTTGTCGCGCCTGCTCCTGAATACGTCCGGGAAGCCGGTCAGCACGCGATCAGCCACGCACGCCAATACGCGATTCGCCAAACCGCCCACCGAATTCTGTTCATGAATCACCAGCGGCTTGCCCAACAGCACGCTCATCATGCCACCCGGGAAACTCGGGTAGCCACCCATGCCCAGTACCACATCGGGACGATGCCGAAGCAAGGCACTGAGCGCCTGAGCAAACGCCACCAGCAGCGTCACCGGCAACAGCAATTTACGTAGCAGACCGTTACCCCGCACTCCACCCAGCGACAGCCACGCCATGGTGTAGCCATGCTCCGGCACCAGGCGCGCCTCCATGCCGTGACGGGTACCCAGCCAGACGACGTTCCAGCCGTGATTGCGCAGCGCATCGGCGGCAGCCAGACCCGGGTAGATATGTCCACCCGTCCCCCCGGCCATGACCATGAGCGTGCGCGCGGTGCTCATGCGCCCTTCTTCCCGCGCATCAGACAGCGCGTTTCATGATCCACGCGCAGCAACAGCGCGATGGCAATACAGTTGGCAACGATCCCGCTGCCGCCAAACGACAGCAGCGGCAGCGTCAGCCCCTTGGTGGGCAGCAGCCCCATGTTCACACCCATGTTGATGCACGCCTGCACGCCCAGCCACACCCCCACGCCCATCGCGCTCAGCGCACAGAAGTGGCGTTCCAGCACCGCCGCCTGACGCCCGATCTGGAATGCGCGCAGCACCAGCCAGCCAAACAGCAGAATCACCGCCAGCACACCGACGAAACCGAGCTCCTCGGCAATCACTGCAAGCAGAAAGTCGGTATGCGCCTCCGGCAGATAGAATAATTTTTCCACGCTGCCGCCCAGTCCCAGGCCAAACCACTGGCCGCGCCCGAACGCGATCAACGCATGCGACAACTGGTAGCCCTTGCCGAACGGGTCCGCCCACGGATCCATGAAACCGACAATGCGCTGCAGGCGGTACGGCGAACTCCAGATCAACGCCACGAAACCGACAATCAACAGCACGATCAGTCCGGCGAAAATGCGCAGATTCAAGCCACCGAGGAACAGTGCCGACATGGCGATGGCAATGATCACCACGAACGCGCCGAAGTCCGGCTCGCGCAACAACAGGAAACCGGTCAGCAGCATGACAATCAGCATCGGCATGAAACCCTGCTTGAAGCTGTGCATGAAGGCGGCTTTGCGCACCGTGTAATCGGCGGCATACAGCACCGCTACCAGCTTCATCAACTCGGACGGCTGCAGATTGAGAAGGCCCAGCGGCAGCCAGCGCTGGCTGCCGTTGACATTGCGCCCGACGCCCGGAATCAGCACTATCGCCAGCAACCCCAGACCGCCAATGAACAGCCACGGCGCGGCGCGTTGCCACTCGCGCATCGGCACCTGAAACGCGGCAAAGCCTGCCGCGATACCCAGGCCGATGAACATGGCCTGGCGAATCAGAAAGTAGGCTGAATTGTGGCCGGTGCGGCGGCTCGCCTCGGCGATGTCTATGGATGCCGAATACACCATCACCAGACCGAAGGCGAGCAGGACCAGCGTGATCCACATCAGCACAAAATCGTACTCCGGTGCCGCGCTGCGGCGTGGTATGGCGGCAGCGGTAGCGGCACTCATGCGGATGCTCCTGGCAGGGCATGCACTGCGTCAATGAACACTTGGGCGCGGTGGGCATAATTGTTGAACATATCGAAACTGGCACAGGCGGGCGAGAGCAGCACGGCATCGCCAGGCAGAGCGGCTGCAAATGCGGCTTGTACTGCGTCCTGCATGCTTTCAGCACGCAGCACCGGCACCTCTGCACCGGTGAGCGCAGCGGCTATCAATGCACCGTCACGTCCAATCTGCACCACGGCACGCGCATGCTGCGCCACGGCATCCTTGAGCGGACTGAAATCCTGCCCCTTGCCGTCACCGCCGACAATCAGAACCACCTTCTTATCCATCCCTTTCAGCGCAGCCTCGGTAGCGCCGACGTTGGTGCCCTTGGAATCGTCATAGAATTCAATGCCATTGATAGCCGCCACCCACTCAACCCGGTGCGGCAGGCCACGGAATTGACGCAAGGCCTCGACCAGTGGCTCAATCTGTAAACCTGCTGCACGACACAGAGCAAATGCGGCGAGTGCATTCGAGACATTATGCAAACCGGTCAGCGGCAATTGCGCCACTGGCATTAATCGAAACTTGCCCTCCCACATCCAGCCGTCCTCGATGCCGAATTCGTTGAGCATAGCCGGGGCACCCAGGCCAAAGGTCAACACCGTGCGCCACGGCAATGCCATGCTCTTGCTGCGTGCATCATCGCGATTCAATACCTGTACGCCGTTGCCGCTAAAAATTCGTGCCTTGGCGGCGGCATAGGCGTCGAGATCGGCATAGCGATCCAGATGGTCTTCGCTGATATTCAGCACGGTTGCGGATGCGGCATTGAGACTGGCCGTTGTTTCCAGCTGAAAACTGGATAGCTCCAGCACAAAAATATCCGTCTCCGGATGGTCGTTCAGCGCATCCAGCACAGGCAGGCCAATATTTCCCGCCATGATGGTTTTTTTGCCTGCTGCCGCGCACATTGCACCGACCATGCTGGTGACGGTGCTCTTGCCGTTGGAGCCGGTGATGGCGATGATTTTTGCTGCGGCCGGGATAGCTTGGGCAAACAGTTCGACGTCACCCTCCACCGCTACGCCGCGCAGCATGGCCTGCTGGATCAGCGGCTCGGACATGGCAACTCCAGGGCTCACCACAATACGCTCGGCCCAGTCGAAATCAGCGCTGCGAAACGGGCCGGTGGACACCGTCACATCCGGCAGCATTTCCTGCAACCGCGCCAGATTGGGCGGTGCGTCGCGGCTGTCTGCCACGCGCACGGTAGCGCCGCGCCGCGCCAGCCAGCGCGCCGCAGACAGACCGGTATCGCCCAGCCCGAGCACCAGAATATTTTGTCCGTACAAATTCATCAACGCAGCTTCAACGTAGACAAGCCGATCAGCACCAGCATCATGGTGATGATCCAGAAACGGACGACGACTTGCGTCTCCTTCCAACCCTTCAATTCATAGTGGTGATGCAGCGGCGCCATGCGAAACACGCGCTTGCCGGTGAGCTTGAACGAGGCCACCTGAATCACCACGGACAGGGTTTCCACCACGAACACGCCGCCCATGATGAACAGCACGATCTCCTGACGTACGATCACCGCGACAACTCCCAGTGCAGCGCCCAGCGCCAGCGCGCCGACGTCGCCCATGAATACTTCAGCCGGGTAAGCGTTGAACCACAGGAAAGCCAGCCCGGCCCCCGCCATGGCGGTGCAAAACACCACCAGTTCGCCCGCGCCGGGGATGTGCGGCACGCCAAGGTATTTGGAAAACACCGCGTTGCCGGCCACGTAGGCGAAAATGGCCAGTGCCGAGGCCACCATCACCGTGGGCATGATCGCCAGCCCGTCGAGGCCATCGGTCAGGTTGACCGCATTGCTGGAGCCGACGATGACGAAATAAGTGAGGACGACAAATCCCACTGTACCCAGCGGAATGCCAATATGTTTGAAGAACGGTACGATCAGCTCGGTCTGCGCGGGCAGATGCGTGGAGTAGGCGATAAACAGCGCCGCAGCCAGCCCGATCAACGACTGCCAGAAATACTTGGCCTTGGCCGACAGACCCTTGGGATTGCGATGCACGACTTTCCGGTAGTCGTCCACCCAGCCCACGCCACCAAACCCGATAGTGGTGAACAGCACCACCCATACATAGTAGTTGGACAAATCCGCCCACAACAAGGTGGAAATAGTAATGGACACCAGGATCAGCGCGCCGCCCATGGTCGGCGTACCGGCTTTAATCAAGTGGCTTTGCGGGCCGTCGTCACGTACAGACTGGCCGATTTTCATTGAAGCCAGCTTGCGGATCACCGCAGGCCCGACCACAAACGAGATAGTGAGCGAGGTCAATGTAGCCAGTACCGCACGCAATGTGATGTAGTTGAAAACATTGAATGCACGCACATCCTGCGCCATATGATGAGTAAGCCAGAGCAGCATTAGCGTTTCACCTCGAAACTTTTCACCACCCGTTCCATCTGCATGAAACGGGAACCTTTTACCAATACAGTCACTTCGGCATCCAGCCGGTTTTCCAGTTCCGCCAGCAACTCTTCGATGCGCTCGAAATGCATCGCGCCGGCGCCGAATGTCGTCACGGCGGCCGCACTCATTTCGCCCAGCGCAAGCAGCCTGTTAACGTTTGCCGCACGCGCAGCACGGCCGATATCCGCATGCATTGCGGCCGCATCCTCACCCAGCTCGCCCATGTCGCCCAGCACCACAATCTTCTTGCCGGGAATGGCCGCCAGCACTGCCAGTGCAGCGTTTACCGAATCCGGGTTGGCGTTGTAGGTATCATCAATCAGGGTGGCGCCATGCAGCGCGGACTTGAACTGCAGGCGCCCCGCCACACCGCCAAATTCGCTCAAGCCGTTAACGATTGCACTGGCACCCACTCCCAACGCCAGTGCGGCAGCGGTCGCTGCCAGAGCATTGCGTACGTTATGCTCCCCCGCTACGCGCAGACTGAATTGCAGTGGCCCGATCGGCGTAGCCGCCGTCACTTCGCTGCCGCGCGCGCTGGCCCGGTAACTGCCACGAACTGCGCCGTGTTCCAAGCCAAAATCCAGTATCGGATGCTTGCCTGCCAGGGTGCGCCATAGTCCGGCGTTGGCGTCATCGGCATTGATAACCGCTGTGCCGCCATCTCCCAGACCCGCGAAGATTTCGCCTTTGGCGCGCGCCACATTTTCTACCGACCCAAGCATGCCCACATGCGCGGCGCCCGCGTTATTGACCAACGCCACATCGGGTCGGGCCAGCCGGGTCAGGTAGTCAATTTCGCCGCTGTGGTTCATGCCCATCTCGATCACCCCGTATACATGCTCCGGGCGCAGCCTCAGCAGCGTAAGCGGCATACCGATGTCGTTATTGAAATTACCCTGGGTAGACAGGACCGCTGCTCGGGAACTGGCAGCACTCAGGATCGACGCGAGCATTTCCTTGACGGTGGTTTTACCGTTGCTTCCGGTAATGGCCACCAGGCGCGCGGGCATTTGCGTACGCCACCAAGCCGCCAGTTGACCCAGCGCCAGCCGCGTATCGTCTACCAGCAGCGCGGGCTGCGCGCTGCAGCCACTATCTGCAGCGATCATTACCGCTACCGCGCCGTTATCCAGCGCCTGCTGGGCAAAGCGATGGCCGTCAAAACGCTCACCCTTGAGTGCCATGAACAAGTCTCCCGGCTGGATGGTGCGGGTGTCGGTGGCGACACGGGTAAAATCAACATCCGCGCCGCGCATATCGGCATGGATGGCAGCCGCGGCAGTGGCCAGCTTCATCATGTTCATTGCCACGCCTCCAGTGCCTGGGTGGCAACGCCAACATCGCTGAACGGGTACTTCACGCCGTGTATCTCCTGATAATCTTCATGCCCCTTGCCCGCCACCAACACCACGTCGCCGGCCCCTGCCGACTGCACTGCGGCCGATATGGCCGCGTTACGGTCAGCTTCGATGCAATAGTCGCCGCTCATGTCCGCCGTGATGTCCGCGATGATGGCCAGCGGGTCTTCGTTATGAGGATTGTCCGAAGTGACTATCACATGGTCTGCCAGACGCGCTGCAATGGCGCCCATCAGCGGGCGCTTTCCCGTGTCGCGTTGGCCACCGCAACCGAATACGCAGATCAGCTTTCCGTGCGGATTTATTTCACGCAGGGTGCACAGTACTTTTTCCAGCGCATCGGGGGTATGCGCATAGTCCACCACGACCACAGGTTTGCCGACGCCTCCCAACGCCTGCATGCGGCCTGCCACGGGCTTGATCGTCGCCAGTTGCCGCACCGCGTCCGCCATCGGCACGCCGCTGACCAACAGCGTTGCCAGCGTAGCAAGCAGATTGTGGGCATTGAAACCACCCAGCAGGGGCGAGACCAGGTGCGCGTTCCCCCATTCGGATTCGATATCCATTTCCAGGCCGCTGGCACTCAGCTTGAGGGCAGTGCCGCGCACCCGGCTGCTACGCATGCCGTAACTCGCCACTTCAACCTTGCTGCCGCTTAACTGCCCGGCCAGGGTGCGGCCAAATTCATCATCCATATTGAGCACCGCGTAGCGTAGCCCGGGCCATTTAAACAGCGCAGCTTTGGCCGCAGCGTAACCGTCCATGTCGCCGTGGTAGTCAAGATGGTCGCGTGACAGGTTGGTGAATACAGCCACATCAAATTGCACGCCATTTACCCGGCCTTGCACCAGCCCATGCGAAGACACCTCCATCACCGCAGCACTTGCGCCTTGCTCGACATATCCGGCCAGCGCCTGTTGCAACACAATTGCATCGGGGGTGGTATTGACTGACGGTGTCAGCGCATCGGGAAAGCCATTCCCCAGCGTACCGATCACCGCGCTGCGCCGACCGCTGCCGGATAGACTTTGCGCCAGCCAGTGTGCACATGAAGTTTTGCCATTGGTGCCGGTCACACCGATCACCCACAATTTGTCGGATGGATTGCCGTATACCGTTGCAGCAATTTCACCAATGCGATCTTTCAGGCCGGTCACCGCAACATTGGGCAACTGCGACCATTCCTGCGGCCAGGCATAGTCACGCTGCTCCCACAGCACACCCGCCGCCCCGGCTGCAATCGCCTGATCCAGATAATTGCGACCATCGCTCGTATCACCCGGGTATGCAGCAAAGCCGCAACCTGGCGTGACTTTACGGCTGTCGGCGGTGAGCGCAGTCAAACGCGCGCCCTGGCGTGCCAGCGCTGCCAGGATATCGGCGGCAGTTTGCTGTTGAGCATCAGCTGCGGCGATCACATCGATTCCTCTTCCGCATGGCTTGCTGCCGGCGGCAGCACCACGTTGCCGGTGGGGTTGTCCGGCGGCACGTCGAGCACCCGAAGCGCGCCGCTCATCACGCTGCTGAACACCGGCGCCGCGACGATACCGCCGTAATACTGACCGGCGTCCGGCTCATCGATCATCACTGCGACAATCAGACGCGGGTTGCTCGCCGGCGCCATGCCGATAAATGAGGCAATGTATTTGTGGGCGGAGTAGCGACCATCTTCCGGCTTGTGCGCGGTGCCAGTCTTACCCGCCACCCGGTAGCCGGCAACCTGGGCACGCGGTGCAGTACCTTCCGGCGACACGACCGTTTCCATCATGGCGCGCACCGCACGAGCAGCGGCAGGGCTGAATACCTGGACGCCATTACCTGACGGCACATCCTGTTTCAACAAAGAAACCGCTTTCATCACGCCGTCATTGGCGAACACGGTATAGCCGCGCGCCATTTGCAACAGGCTGACAGCAATACCATTGCCATAGGCCATGGTGGCCTGTTCGATGGGCCGCCAGTTCTGATACGGGCGCAAACGGCCGCTGGCGGCCCCTGGAAATCCGACCTTCGGCGCGGTACCGAATCCGGCCTTGTGCAACTCATCCCAGAAATATTCCGGCTTGAGTTCCAGCGCAATCTTGGCCGCGCCGATGTTGCTGGATTTCTCGATAATCTGCGAGATGGTGAGCATGCCGTTGGCATGGGTATCGTGGATGCGCCGATTACCCAATTCATAAGTACCGTCACCGGTATCAATCACCGTATCCGGCTTGATGGTGCCGGCATCCAGTGCCGCCGCCACGGTAAACGGTTTCATCGTCGATCCCGGCTCATATTCGTCGGTGACCGCATGATTGCGCATCTGCCAGGGCTTGACGCCTTCGCGGTTGTTGGGGTTGTAGGACGGCAGATTGGCCATTGCCAGAATCTCGCCGGTTTTGGCATCCAGCACCACAATCGCGCCATCCTTGGCTTTGTTGGCGAGCACTGCAGCCTGCAATTCCCGGTAGGCCAGATACTGAATCTTCATGTCGATCGACAACGCCAGATCTCGCCCCGGTTTCGGGCTCTGGATACTTTCCAGATCCTCCACGATATTGCCGCGCCGATCCTTGATGACGCGACGACTGCCGGGTATCCCGGCAAGCCAGTTCTGATAGGTCAGTTCCAAACCTTCCTGACCCACGTCATCCACGTTGGTAAAACCCAGCAACTGGGCGGTGACATCGGCAGAAGGGTAGTAACGCCGATATTCGCGCCGTAGATACAGGCCCGGTATACCCAGCTGGGTCGCAGCAGCGGCCTGATCCGGCGGCAACTGCCGTTTGATGTAAACGAATTCACGGTCTTGTTCATTCAGCCGGGTTTGCAAGTCTTTCACCGGCATTCCCAATAGCCTCGCCAGATGCGTGACCTGCTCCGGAGTGGCGCTGACCGAACCCGGGTTGGCCCACAGCGACTCCATCGGCGTACTGATAGCCAGTGGCTCGCCGCGACGGTCGGTAATCATGCCCCGGTGCGCGGGCAACGCCAGGATGCGGTTCACCACCGCGTCACCCTTGCGCTGCAGGAAGTCATGATGCACCCCCTGCAAATACACGGCACGTCCCACCAGCATCAGCAACCACAGCAGCAGCAATGCGGCCACCACACGGCCACGCCAGCGCTGCAAGTGCAGTTCCAGTAAATGGCTGGACGGGCGGGCGGCAATTCGACTCATTGCGCGGCACCGCCCATGTCATTCACCACTTGCACCCGATCGGCAGATGGCACCTGCATTTGCAAACGCTCTCTGGCCAGCTTTTCAATACGCCCGTGCATTGCCCAGGTGCTTTGTTCCAGCTGCAACTGCCCCCACTCCACATCCAGTTGACGCTGGCGCGCCTGGTCCTGCTGCAACTCAACAAACAGCTGGCGCTCGTGATTTTGGCTATTCACCACACCCAGCGCGCAGATTACGACGAGTGCCAATAGCACCAGATTGATCCGGCTCACTCATCACCCCCACATCGTTCGACAATGCGCAGGGTAGCGCTGCGCGCGCGCGGATTTGCGGCGATTTCGGAGGCTTGCGGCCGTATTGCGCGTCCTACCAGACGCATTTTTGGTACGGGGATATCGGCAGCACGGACCGGCAAACGGCGCGGTAGCGGTGGCGGACTCGACGCCTCACGCATGAAGCGCTTGACGATGCGGTCTTCCAGCGAGTGAAAACTGATCACCGCCAGACGCCCACCGGGGGACAGCAACTGTTCGACCTGGGGCAGTGCTAGCGACAACTCCTCAAGCTCCCGATTGATGTAAATCCGTATAGCCTGAAAGGTGCGGGTCGCCGGATTCTGCCCGGGCTCGCGCGTGGGCACGACTCCCGCCACGAGATCCGCAAGCCTTTTGGTGGTTGTAATCGGCGCGCCCGCTCTCTGCGCAACAATCGCGCCTGCAATCGATTTAGCATACCGCTCTTCGCCATAATCCTTGATGACCCCCCTGATCTCCCCTTCATCGGCATCAGCCAGCCAGGCTGCGGCTGACAGCCCGCGCGTGGTGTCCATACGCATGTCGAGCGGCGCATCGAAACGAAAGCTGAAACCTCGTTCAGCCTCGTCCAGCTGCGGTGAAGACACACCCAAATCCATCAACACACCACTCACCTGAGTTAAACCACGCGCGAGCAATGTTTCTGTCATCTGCGCGAAGCTGCTATGAACAATCTCGAAACGAGGGTCTTTCCAGCCCTGGCCCACCGCCATGGCTGCCGGGTCTTTATCAAACGCAATCAGTCGGCCGCCTGCACCCAATTGCCCCAATATGCTGCGGCTGTGTCCGCCGCGGCCAAAGGTTGCATCTACATAGATGCCTTCTGGCTTGATGTTCAATGCTGCAACCGCTTCCTCAAGTAGAACCGTTTCATGCCGCAAGCCGGAGCTCACAGCGAGAAACCCTCCAGCTCCGGCGGTATAGCCCCATCCTTGAATACCAGCGCCTGCTCCATCTGTGCCTGCCAGCGCTCTTCATTCCATAATTCGAATTTCACGCCCTGCCCCACCAGCACCACGTTTTTTTCCAGCGCCGCAAACTGGCGCAACATGGCAGGCAGCAAGACGCGCCCGGCACTATCCAACTCCAGGTCGGCGGCATTTCCGACCAGCAATCGTTGCAAACTGCGGGTCTGAGGATTGAAGCTGGATAAACTATTGAGTTTTTTCTCGATGGGTTCCCACTCCGGCAGCGGGAACAACAGCAGGCACTGACTGGGGTCGGCAGTTACCACAACGCGGCCGGCACCATGCACCATCAGCGCGTCACGATACCTGGACGGCACTGCCAGCCGACCTTTGCTATCCAGGTTAAGTGTTGCAACGCCGCGGAACATGAGACCCCTTCTTTTACGTAACTCGGAGGAAATTTCCCACTTTCCTCCACAATTCACCACTTCGCCCCACTATAGTTAAAAAGCAATAGTGGGTCAAGCAACTAAAAGGGATTTTTGCAAGACGTTACAAACACTTACACAACATTAGTAAACGCTAATTAACAATCAAAAATAAGCACATAGCAGACTATCTGAAGGCTTGATATTAAGTCTTGTCAGAAAAGGGAATGAAACAGATACCCAGTGCGAACCGGGTTATTGGTCACCTGCCGACGCAGGCCATATGGAGTCCAGTAAATAACGCACTTCCAGAACATCAATTTCGCGCAGCCCGGAGGGACTTTGCAAACGCACGACATCGCCGGCGCGCGCTTTGACCAGCGCTCGCGCCAGCGGCGAAACCCAGCTGATGCGACCCGCAGCGGGGTCGGCTTCATCCAAACCAACTATTTGATAGATATGCTCGCTACCGTCCTCTTCCCCCACAGTCACTGTGGCGCCGAAAAACACTTGCTCCAACCCCTGCTGGGTAACAGGATCGACCACGATCGGATCATCCAGGCGCTTGGTGAGATAGCGCAGGCGCCGGTCGATCTCGCGCAGGCGTTTTTTGCCGTAGATGTAGTCGCCATTCTCCGAACGGTCGCCATTCGACGCCGCCCATGACACCGTTTCAACCATCTGGGGGCGTTCTATCTTGAGCAGATGATCGAATTCGGCCTTGAGCAACGCATAGCCGCGCGGGGTCATGTAGTTATTGGCGCCTGGCGGGAGTTGCGGATC
>JANMKH010000105.1:0-2589 GCA_031371965.1 Sulfuriferula sp. | reverse complement strand
TGACTTGCAGGTAGTGGCGTCAATCCAGCCGTTGACACGGGTGATCAGCACGTCTTCATAGTGGCTGCGATTGAAAATGACGATTTCGCCCCTGGCGGGTGTTTTTGCGTGGATGCGCCACAAAAAGTCATGCGCCAGCTCTTCCGCTGTAGGTGCCTTGAAGTTGGCGACTTTGACACCTTGCGGATTGACGCCATCGAACACCATGCGAATAGTGGAATCCTTGCCTGCGGTGTCCATCGCCTGCAACACAATGAGCAGCTTGTGTTTGCCTTCCGCGTAAAGCAACTCCTGCAGGGATTCGAGTCTGACGCGCAAGGCTTCCAGCTCTTCCCTGGCATTATCCTTGTCACCATTGATGAGTGACTTGTCGTCGGATTCGAACTGACTCAGCTTGAATTTGTTGCCGGGTTTTATTTTGTAGGGTTTGGTGTTCATTTATGAGTGCCTCTGAAAGCTTCACGGTTCGCCTAAAACAATAATAGCTGTGATGCGTGAGTGATTTGAAATTTTGAGTATCTGTTATTTTGTGGCTGCCAAGTCCTGGAGACCGCCGACCGGGTCAGCGATGTCATCATAGCGTCGTTGACGCCAATTAGAGTAATAAGGATACGCTCTCTCTTTATGGTTCATCGTCGAATTCACTGTGAATTTCCATCAGCCTAAGCGCATATCCAGCTTGCCACAATGAAACAGAATTCGTGCTCGATAGTTGGTGAAGTTACGAAACCCGCGGGCGTTGGCCTTGATGAGTTGGATCGCGCTATTGAACCCTTCGGCGCAGGCATTGCTGATGCGGTGTTTACTGTAGTTGAGCAAACCCGTCTCATGCCGCCGGAGCATCCTGACCACTTTTTTGACCGGCTCCAGACGGCTGCGCATCGCGTTGTTCGACCAGGCGTCGAAGAAACGCTTGGCGGCCCCTGTGTAGCGATAGCGCCAGAACTCCTTGAAGGTTTCCTTGATGCGCCAGGCGCGGCTGGTCTTGAGGTTCTGCTGATTCAGGACGCGAAACGCCACCGCCTCGGACGAGCGCCCATCGGCATACGTCTTCTGCCACGCCCATTTGCTGCCAGTCAGCGGCGAGCCGCCCGCCTGCAACAGGCTGCGATGTTCCTGTTTGCGCACCGCATCCACCGCATCGCCGAGATATTTGGCAACGTGAAACCGGTCATGCACGATGTCGGCCTGCGGGATGCACGCGCGGGCTGCGTTCATGAAGGCTGGCCACATATCCATGGCCACCGCTTTGACCCCATCGCGTTGCGCCGGACTGAGTGTTTCCAGCAAACCTTTAGCCGCTTCCAGGCGGCGTTCGGGCACCAGATCAAGCACGCGTCCCCGGTCGATGTCGGTCAGGATGCTGACGTAAGTGTGACTCCGTTCGGAACTCTTCTCGTCCAGCCCCAGATGCGGGATGTCGTCTTCCGTGCGGCGCAACATGCCGCGCCCGACCGCGCGCACCATGATGTCGTTGACGGTGCTCCACGCCAGCCGAGTGAAGCCGCACACGCCCTGGGTGGTGGGGCAGACTTGCAGCAGTTTGACGACAAAGGCTTCCATCAAGAGGGTGACGCGGCTGTAGCGTTCGGCCCAGGGTACGGCCAACTCTTCGACGCTGCCGTCGCTGTACTTGAGTTGAGGGACGCGCGCCTTGATGATCGTTTCAAGCTGGCAGGTATCCAGGTGCCGCCACTGCCGCTCGCTCCAGCCGTTGATGTGCGCACGTCGGGTGCGGTCGGTGGGGTCTGCCCACACCTGACCGGGCTTGAGCACCACTTCAACCACCACGCGCTGTTCTTCCAGAGAAAGATCAACCGACTTCACCGACCAGGGCGATTTCAGTCCAAGAAGATGTTCGTACAGGGTGGTGTCTTTCATGATGGCGGCAGTCCGTTTGAAAAACCGAATCCTCAAGCATTGTGGAAAAATTCACAGTGGAATTGATGAAGAACCAGAAAATCAAAATCGTGCTGCTGAAGAAAGCAAACATCCTTCTGACGCGTGACCAATCGTCGTCGACAGGTTTCTGCCAGCACACGGTCGAGGCACTCGCACGCCACCCCTTATGTCGGCGACCAGTCGTTAATTGATTTCGATACTGATGGGGTACACGCCAGCAACCTGCAGATTGTATTGAACTGCACGTAGAATTGACCCACATTTGTGTTGAAGCGTGACCTACTGCAAAAGTGAAAATTGCTTCAACCGCACGAAGTTATCTTTCTATAGGGCACTTCTATAAATCAGGTTCAATTTTTGCAAGCGCCGAGAGTTCGCTGGGCCTAAAATAGGCTCAGTCCTCTGACGCCATCCGACCGATGCAAAACAGCCTTTTTGACCTTCAAAACCGTTACGCCAGCCTCACTGAAGCAGGCGACCCGCTGGAACGGCTCAACGCCGTTATTGACTGGGAGATATTCCGTCCCATTCTTGCCCGCATTGACAGTGCCGAGCGCAAAAGTGCAGCGGGACGCAAGGCCACCTGCCGGATACTCATGTTCAAGCTCCTGATCCTGCAACGCCTGAACAACCTGTCGGACGAGCGGCTGCAATACCAGGTCAGTGACCGGCTGTCCTTCATGCGCT
>JANMKH010000083.1:0-2658 GCA_031371965.1 Sulfuriferula sp. | reverse complement strand
CTGAGATACTCACTACCTATGAACAGCCATACTTCGGACACTCAAACCAAAACAGCCACCCCGCAGGATGGCCGTTTTGGTTTGTGGTACTGCCGCTATTTACAGCGATTCGCCGTGCTCGGCTAGGTACTTGGCCACACCTTCCGGCGAGGCACCCATGCCGGCCTTGCCCTTTTGCCAGCCTGCCGGGCACACTTCGCCGTGCTCTTCGGTGAATTGCAGCGCATCGATCATGCGCAGCATTTCGTCGACGTCGCGCCCCAGCGGCAGGTCGTTGACCACCTGGTGACGCACGATGCCGGTGCGGTCGATCAGGAATGAACTGCGCAGCGCTACACCGCCGTCCAACTCCACGTCGTAAGCCCGGCAAATGTCGTGTTTGATGTCGGCCAGCAACGGATATTTCACCTGGCCGATGCCGCCTTTATTGACCGGGGTGTTTTTCCACGCCAGGTGGGTATATTCGGAATCAATCGAGGCACCAATGACTTGCACGCCGCGCTGGTTGAATTCTTCCAGGCGATTATCGAAAGCGATCAGTTCGGACGGGCACACAAAGGTGAAGTCGAGCGGATAGAAAAACAGCACGACATATTTGCCCTGGGTGAATTCTGAAAAGGTAATGTCCTTGATTTCGTTGTCGCCCAATACAGCGGTTGCGGTGAAATCGGGTGCGGCTTTGCCGACGAGAACTGCCATGAAAAACTCCTGTTGTGATAAAAATTCTGCCTCTGGTTGAGGCTTTTTCAATCTAGCCAGCGTAGGGCCAACTGTCAATTTTACTTAAGATTTAACTCCAGCAAACCGGTTAAACTGTACCCATCATAAAAAACAAACTGCCTAGCTATGGATGATGTCCGGACCTCACGTCCCGCTGCTTGTGAAATAGCCGCATGGTTGGCGACAGCGGCCGTGCTGCTGTTTGTATTGGTGTTTCACTTGCTGCCTGCGCTGCTCGCCGGACTGCTGGTATTCGAGTTGGTGCACCTGATCTCGCCGTGGATTGCGCGCCGCCTGCCGGGCCAGCGTGCCAAGATTATTGCGGTGGCACTCCTGTCATTTGCCGTGATCAGCCTGTTGACGCTGGCATGTGTGGGGCTCATCGCCTTTTTCCGTTCCGATGCCGGCAGCCTGCCCATGTTGTTTGCCAAAATGGCACAGATCATCGAGGATTCGCGCAAGGTCTTGCCCGGCTGGGTGCTTGAACGGCTGCCCGCGGATGCCGAAACATTCAAGCTCACCGCATCGGAGTGGTTGCGTACCCATGCCGCCACATTACAGCTGGCGGGAAAAGAAGCCGGTCGTTTAATCGCTCACATTCTAATAGGGATGATCATAGGAGGCCTGGTGGCGCTGCGCGAAGTGGTGGCCGTGGAAGATTACAAACCGTTTGCGCGCGCGCTATCGGAACGTATCAGCCGGCTCGGCCTGGCGTTCCGCCGCATCGTGTTCGCCCAGGTGCGCATTGCCGCGATTAACGCAACGTTTACGGCCATCTACCTGGTGCTGATTCTGCCATTGGCAGGGATCCACCTGCCACTGACCAAAACCATGATTGCAGTCACTTTCATCGCCGGTCTGCTGCCAGTCATCGGCAATCTGATTTCCAATACCATCATCGTGGTGGTGAGCCTGAGCCAGTCGCTGGCTGTGGCAATCGGCTCTCTGGTCTTTCTGATCATCATCCACAAGCTGGAATATTTCCTCAACGCGCGCATTGTCGGCAGCCAGATAAGCGCCCGTGCCTGGGAGCTGCTGGCAGCCATGTTATTGATGGAAGCAGCATTCGGTCTGCCGGGTCTGGTAGCGGGACCGATTTATTATGCTTATCTGAAAAATGAATTGTCTGCGCGTGGACTGGTGTAATCGGTTCCGACAAAATTACCCCGGGTCCTGGGTACCGAATAAACGCTTAAGCAGCCTGTAAGTCGGGTTTGATATAATCCGGTTCGCCCACCCACAAACCACACATCCCTACTTGAACTCTGCCCATCCCCCTTTGTCACGTGCCTGGCTTTTGTTGCTGCTGATTGTTGCGGCGTTTACCTGGTTCGCTCCCCTCGATTACAACGCGCTGATTCGACCCGATGAGGGCCGCTATGCGGAGATTCCGCGCGAGATGGTGGCCACCGGAGACTGGAACACGCCGCGCCTGAACGGAATCAAGTATTTCGAAAAACCGGCGCTGCAATACTGGGCCACGGCCACCGCTTTCACACTGTTCGGCGAGCATAACTGGACCGCCCGGCTGTGGTCGGCGCTGACCGGTTTCCTCGGCATACTGCTGGTGTATTACACCGGCATGCGCCTGTTCGGGCGCGAGGCGGGGCTGATGGCCGCGCTGGTGCTGGGCAGCAGCTTTCTCTATGTGATGCTGGGGCATATCAACATCCTCGACATGGGCGTCACTTTCTTCATGGGGCTGACGCTGGCCACTATGCTACTGGCGCAACGCGACGGGGCGAGCACACAGGAAAATCGGAACTGGATGTACGTTTGCTGGGCCGCAATGGGCTTGTCCATGCTCAGCAAAGGGCTGATGGGCATCGCGTTGCCGGGCACGGTGCTGTTGTTGTATAGCCTGATCCAGCTCGACTGGGCGTTATGGAAACGCCTGCATCTGGGCGTGGGACTGCTGATTTTTGTGGCCGTCGCAGC
>JANMKH010000077.1:0-7405 GCA_031371965.1 Sulfuriferula sp. | reverse complement strand
AGCCGGCGGTGCTCAGCGGGCAGGTGGCAATCACGTAGCCGTGATTGAAGGCTTGTTGCTCGGCCTGCCCGTTAAAGATCGTGATTATGTCGTGGTGGGCAGTACGCCTGAAGCGATGTTGCAATTGGGCTATCAACCTGTAGGGCGTGATTTCCCGGTATTTTTACACCCCGTTACACACGATGAATATGCGCTAGCGCGTACCGAGCGCAAGACCACGCGGGGTTATAAAGGATTTGAAGTGAGCGCTGCCCCCGAGGTTACGCTGGAGCAGGATCTCGCCCGGCGCGATCTCACCATCAACGCCATCGCCAAGGCCGAGTCCGGCGAATTGATCGATCCTTACGGCGGTTGCCGCGATATTGAGGCGCGCGTATTGCGCCATGTCAGCGCCGCATTTATTGAAGACCCGGTCAGGGTTTTGCGCGTGGCGCGTTTCATGGCGCGTTTTACCGATTTTTCCATCGCACCCGAAACCATGGTGTTGATGTCCGAAATGGTCAGTAGCGGAGAGGTCGATCATCTGGTGCCGGAACGTGTCTGGCAGGAGTTGGCGCGCGGCCTGATGGAAGCGCAACCGTCGCGCATGTTCGAAACCCTGCGTGCCTGCGGCGCCCTGGCGCGGATCATGCCTGAAGTTGATCGTCTGTTCGGTGTGCCGCAACCGCCGCAATACCACCCCGAAATTGATACCGGCATCCACGTGATGCTGGTGGTGGATTATGCGGCTTCCCAAAATTACACGCTGGCGGTGCGTTTCGCCGCACTGACTCATGACCTGGGCAACGGTACCACACCGCCCGAGGAATGGCCGCGCCATCATGGCCACGAGGCGCGCAGCGTGGGGCTGGTCAAGGCGTTATGCCAACGTATCCGGGTGCCTAACGAATGCCGCGATCTGGCGCTGATCACCGCACGCTATCATGGCGACGTGCACCGTGCGTTACAGCTGCGCGCCGTTACCATCATTAATATGCTGGAAGCCACGGACGCCTTGCGCCGCCCGGAGCGCTTTGAGCAATTTCTGCAAGCATGCGAATGCGACGCACGCGGCCGACCGGGTTTTGAAACCTGCGATTATCCAGCTGCGGATCACCTGCGTACGGCTTTGACAGCCGCGCAAGGCGTAGATGCCGGAGCGATTGCGCGTAGCGGCGAAGCGGGCGATGTCGGGGAGCGTATCCACGCCGCACGCCTGCAGGCAATTCGTCATGCGTTGGGTGCGGCACAGGACGACGAGGCGCCGCAATCCTAGCAAACCGTGTGAAAGTATCGCGCCGACAGCGGTGTGATTACTAGTTGTTGCCCTGGTTTTGCGCCACGGTCGCGCTCACGTTGAGATTCAGCGTGTTGCCCGGGTCGTAGGGCAGCGTAGTGGTAAAGTCGCGGCCGCGATAGCGGTACACCACGTTGTAGCCGGATACTACCTGACGATAATTGTCCTGCACCCGGCAGCGCTCTACCTGACGTGGCTGGTAACCATAACTGTCGCGGTTGCCGATATTGTCACCCACCATGGCGCCGGTAACCGCACCCACTGCCGCAGCGGCGGTGCGTCCGTTACCCTGGCCCACAGTATTGCCAAGCAGGCCACCTATCAGGCCTCCGACTATGGCGCCCCCATATGAATGGTCACCACTCCGGGATTCACCACCGACGGTTTCGGTCCAGCACTCGCGATGCGGCTCGTTTATCTGTTGATAAATGGGGGTGGATGAGACCACTTGCGCGCGGTCGGTAAAGCTCATTCCCGAATCAGCCAGCGCACCCATGGAAGTAGTTGCCAGCAGCATGGCGGAGACGATGATTTTTGGGGTATGCATGATTTTTCTCCTTGTATGCAAACGTGACACGCATTGACTGAGGTCAGTTTTGCTGGCGATCCCGGCCGTTGCCGTTATTCGGCTGACGCTGATCGTGTTCCTGGCGGCGCTCAAAACCGTAGCCAAAACGGCCCTGACGCTCGTCGCGGCGCCCCTCATTTTGCTGCCTGCCACTGTCGCCATTACTGCGTCGGTCCGCTTGATCCCGGCCATTACCGCGCGCTTCATTATCGCCGTCGCGGCTTGCCAGCAAAACTTGAACGGCGTTATTCAGCGCCGGGCTAGTATTAAAAGACGGGTCAGCAAATGCCGGTATCGTCGCGCCCAGACTAAGACCGAGGGAAACGAAAGAAATCAAGTTGCGTATTTTCATGATTCACTCCTTATCCGTGATCCGGTTTCCGAATCCACAATTGCATAATGGACGATAGAGCTTGCAAAAGCATTTCCAATCAGCATAAAACTGTAACAGTGTGTAACTGTGTGGCTAAACCTGTCTGGACAGTTGTATATTGGCGGCATGGAAAATACCCAAGAACACATTCTGGTCGTGGACGACGACGCCGGGCTACGCTCGCTGCTTGAGCAATATCTTACCAGCCAGGGCTATACCGTCACGTGTGCTGCCGATGGCGGAAAAATGGACGAAGAGTTAACCCGGATAAGCCCCGATCTGGTTATCCTCGACCTGATGATGCCCGGCGAAGACGGTTTGTCAATTGCACGTCGTCTGCGCGCCAGCACGGCGTTGCCCATCATCATGCTGTCAGCGCGGGGCGAGGATATTGATCGTATCGTCGGGCTGGAGGTCGGTGCGGACGATTACATGCCCAAGCCATTCAACCCGCGCGAGTTACTGGCACGTATTCGTGCGGTGCTGCGTCGTAAACAGGCGATCCCCGCCGAGACGGTCACTAACAACATTGCCAGCTTCGGTCCGTTCAGCCTGGATCTGGACGCCCAGCGCCTGCTGCGCGACAGTGAAGAAATACCGATTACCACGGCCGAATTCGCCATTCTGCGTATTTTTGTCGAGCATCCTAACCGCGTGCTGACCCGTGATAGCCTGATGGACATGATCAAAGGCTACGAGCGCGATCCGTTCGACCGCAGCATAGATGTGCGTGTCACCCGTCTGCGCCGCAAAATCGAGCCCGATCCGACCAATCCGGTATTCATTCGTACAGTCTGGGGGCAGGGCTACTTGTTTGCGCCGAAAGGCGCAGCTGCATGAGGTTTTGGCCGGCTTCGTTGTTTGGGCGCACTGCCGCGATACTCGGGCTGGCTTTCCTGGTCTTTCAGATCGCCGCGCTGGCGCTGGTGGCCGTCACGATACTCAAACCGATGGCGCTACGTTCAGCCGATGATCTGGCTGGATTGATGGTGTTGTCAGTACAGACCTGGGTGGAATTACCCCCGGAAACCCGGCCTTATTTTGAGCGTGAGCTTGCCGTACATCACCATTTGCTCATCAAGCGCGTAGATGCGCCGCTGGCAGCGCGTGCCGACAGTTTTCTGAATAGCAGCTACATCGAACAATCGCTCAGCCGCCGTACCGGGCAGGATATCGTGCTCAAGGCTGGCGAAAACGGCTGGGTCTGGGCAGAAATGAGTATGGGCGGACACCTTATTCGTATTGGGTTCGAGCGAGACCGCTACGGCGTGCAATCTCCGCTGGCCGCGGTCGGGCTGGTCAGCCTGGGCGCGTTACTGACCTGGCTGACTGCCATTATCATGGTGCGGCGCATCAGCCGTACGCTGGTGCGGCTGGGTTCGGCGGCAGGCCAAGTGGGACAAGGACAAATGCCGAAGCCGCTGCCTGAATCCGGCGCCACCGAGCTGGCTTCGCTGACCCGCGCCTTCAACCGCATGGCGAATGAGGTTCAAGCTTTACTAGCTAACCGCACTACCCTGTTGGCTGGGATCTCTCATGATTTACGTACGCCCATCGCGCGCATGCGGCTGGCCTTGGCCATGTTGCCGCAAGACGCTGATGTGCGCTTGATCGGGCAAATTGAGCATGACCTGGAAGAAATGAACCGCCTGATTGGTAGTTTCCTTGAGCTATCGCGGGGCTTGCAGGCAGAGCCGGTGCAAATGCTTGACCTAAATGTGTTGCTCGATGAACTGGCCGAGGATGCTCGCCGTGGTGGGGGGGTGGTGGAATGGAAGGCACAAAACGCCTGCATGGCCGCAGTTGGGCCGAATTCGTTGCGTCGGGTGGTATCGAATTTGATCGAGAACGCGCTGCGCTATGGCGATCACCAGCCCATTACGCTGGAATGCCTGTGTACTCCAAGCGTTGCGAAAATCCGCGTCATGGATCGCGGTCCGGGGATTCCGCCGGACCAGATCGAAGCGGTATTCAGGCCGTTCTACCGGTTGGAAACATCACGCAACAAGGCGACCGGTGGTAGCGGTTTGGGTTTGGCCATTGCCCAGCAGATGGCGCAAGCCAATCACTGGCAGGTGTTGCTGCTGCCGCGCACAGACGGGGGGCTGAGCGCAGAGGTGCATATCCCGATAATACCTTCCGTTATTGAAACGGCATAAAAAGTAACTGGGAAAAATGCCCATCCACTTCACCATCTGCCACGCCTGCTTCGCTCATCGATTTTAGCTACTCTCGACCTGATCCATTTGCGCTGCCGAATCCAGCAACGACTGTACCGCCCGTTCGAAAAGCGGCTGGTCTTCAATGAACCGCACCCGTTGATTCGCTACCAGGCGCCGGAATACACCCAGACGCATCAGTACTGGCGTGCTCTGCTCATCCAGACTTAATATCAAATTGGACGCATCGGCGCTAACCCAGCTTAAACGGGCGCGGCTAGGGGTTTTGCTTAATTTTATTTCGATAAAAATACCACTATGCAGACGTGCGGTA
This sequence comes from Sulfuriferula sp., assembly GCA_031371965.1. Classification (GTDB taxonomy): domain Bacteria; phylum Pseudomonadota; class Gammaproteobacteria; order Burkholderiales; family Sulfuriferulaceae; genus Sulfuriferula. The sequence goes on along the minus strand of JANMKH010000077.1, from coordinate 2,695 downwards.
ATGTTTTCGTCAAACCGGGCATCCGCTCCCTGTGAGGCGGGTACAGCATCGTTGTTGATGACTCCTTCATCGGCCTTATCGGCAGACGCTTCTTCCGGCTCGAAATAAGAATCCAACGATTGAATATCGGTGTCCAATTGTCTGATCGCCGCATCCATCAGGGCTTTCTCGGCAGCACGTTGCGGAATATCCGTTGTCGGCGGCTGCTCAACCGCCACATTTTTAACCAGACGCGCGAAGGTGTCGTGCATCAAGGATAAGGAGGGTATTTGAAACGACTCGTTGATCGAGCGCAATGCGCGAGTATGCGCATCAAATAGCCAGTCCAGCAATTCTTTTTCCTGCGTTTCCGGGCTGGCGATTAACGCCAAACCTTCGCGCAAGGTACGAATCATGATAGGCAATATCACCGACATTTCCTGGCGATCATGCTCATCTATCTTGGGTGCAATGCTCCAGACCAGATCGGGGACCAGTGAACGGAATCGTTCAGCGCGTACCATGCCAATATTTTCGGCACGCTCTATGACTTGCACCCATGTGTTAGACAGGAAATCGTGCAGAAAGGCGTCGAGCGTGAGGCCCGACAATATTTCCGCCATTTGTGCCCAGATATGGGTAAACCGTAGCGTCCGGCTTTGTACATTCTCTATCGCCTCCACCGCACGATTTAATTTTTCGTCCTTGCTACGTAATTCCGCCGCTACAAACGCATCGAAATCGTCCAGCAACCTGGCGAACAAAGTTGCAAACGTATCCAGATCGTTGACGGCTTCGTTCAGCAATGTTTCTACGATCAGGCAAATTTTCGCGCTCATCCGGACGCCGTCCGGATCCAGTTGCTTCAGCCCAACAGAAATGGCACCTATCCGATTGATCAGCACGCGTACAGGATGCCATTTTTGAGTCAACAGGGTGGGGTCGCGCAAGGCCAGCTTCAACACCAGGAACTGCAATCTACCAAGCTGCGCGCGCACCTCTGGCGGCACCTGGCTGTCGCGCAAAATAAACTCGAACAGCATGGCTACGACATCGATGGTCATTTGCTCATCGACTTCCTGGGTTTGCGCACCAAGATTGGAGCGCTGCTCAAGGATCAGGTTACGTATTTCACCGTTGCTGCCCAGCATGTCGGCCGTAGCAGGGGTTCGTTCTAGTAGTAGCGTATCTATCGATTGGGCCAGTTGAACGGTTAATGCGCGGGCGGCGGCAGGTGGTGTATAGGATTTGGATACACCTGAGGTATTTATCTGCACGCCGCCACTGCCCAGTAACTTGCGCAGCACTTGTCCCACCTTCTGCGCGCCACTCAACCACCCTGATGATGCCGGCCTATCGGCTTGCGTCTGCTTCGTGGGCCCGGCGCCTGCTGGCTGCTCCACTCCCGGGGCAGCACTCGCATTGGAGTCCGGCACATGGCCAAAACCTGACGCCGTTTCGCTATAACGCTTCACCATGCTCAGCAACTGATCAAGCTTTTGTTCATGCGAGCCTGCCGATATTGTCTGATGGGCAGATTGATCTTCACCCGTCAATGCGCTTCCATCGTTCGTGGCACCATCGGCAACGCCAGCATCGGGATGCGTAACGGCTTGGGCGGCATGCTGGTTCGATGCGGTGTTAGCCATGGTTTTAATTGTTTGCAGAAACTGCTCTACACTCTGTTCCGACGCCGTGGTTGATGCATTTCTGTTGGTTATCTTATTTACGTCGGATTGGGTGCTCTGACGGTAGTGCGCGGGCGATGGTGTTGCGTCCTTGCCGTCTGTAACAGTTGATTCCTGATCCTTCGGGTAAGCAGGCTTTGCTGAGGCTGTTTTGTTGGGCGATTTCTTGATTCTAAGCGGCAATTCAGCAGCAACGCCGTTTTGCGCAAAGAATGCATTCACACTGGCATAAATGCCATCGATAGTGCTTTCCATGCTTGTTGCCAATAATTGTGCCAGCACTTGGGCTAACTCGTTTGGCAAACCCATATTTTCAGAAGCGTCGGCGAGTGATCGCGAAACCAGATAGGGGCGAAATGGGACTTCGCGTTCTTTTATATCGTCTTGACCGAACAACAAGGCAATACGGATATTCAAGTCACGTAGTTGTTCTGCCGCTTCATTGCGGAAACGATCAGTAAACGCAACCAGTTTCAGTTCGCCTTCAAATACTGAAGTTTCTACCAGTGACAAAACACCTTCATGACCCGACCCTGCAAAAGCCGGACGGAATGTACTGTAAGCCGTTTGCAGACTGCGATTAAGCAGTTTGTCCATACTGTCGTGCAGCCGTTGCCTGAGTTCGACATGGCGCTCACGCAGCACGCCATGTACAGTAAAATAATGGCTCTGCTCCAATAAGGAACGACTGTTGTCTGCTTTTTCAAATGCATTTTCAATGCTTTGTGAAAGAAATTGATCAAACGCATCCAGATATGCGCGCAAGAACTCGATCCTTGCAGCGATCAATAACTCTTTTGGATCGGTCATGATCCTACCCCCTCATCTCGATAACGCAGATCTCATTCGTACTATTATGTAGCTCTAACTCGCCGGTTTAACGTGCGTTTTTTTCCGAATTCTAGGAAGGCTCCCCTTGGATCTCGCCGCTTCACTCTTGGCATTTGCGCATTTGCTGCAACACCAGCGCACGTTACCCTTTGAATCTGCAATGCGTCCCCCCTCGGTGCCAGCTGGGTAATGCCGGG
>JANMKH010000060.1:0-2620 GCA_031371965.1 Sulfuriferula sp. | reverse complement strand
TTTCTCACCGCCGCGGCGCTGACGATAGTCGCTTATCTTTTCGTGCCTTATTCCCATCTGGCGGCGATAACCGGCAATGCGGCTTTGCCCACCATGGGCCGCGGCTACCTGGAGCAACCGCTGCCCACCAAGATCGGCATCGTACTGGTGGCGCTTTCCCTGCTGTTCAACGTGACCATGACCCTGATCAAGGGGCGCAAGACTTCCATTAACCTGATTCTGGTGGGCAGCCTGTGGGGGCTGGCGCTGCTTTTCCTTCCCGCCTTTTACTTCCCGCACGACACCGTGAAAGCCAGCTTCGGGTGGTGGTGGATCGTGCATGGCTGGGTCGAGGGAGACTGGGAATTGATCCTGGGCGCCCTGCTCGGCTTCATTCTGATCAAAATGACCGGGGTGGACCGCGAGATCGTGGAAAAATGGCTCTACATCATTGTCGCCATGACGCTGATTTCCGGCCTCATCGGGATCGGACACCACTATTACTACACCGGCGCACCCTCGTACTGGATCTGGCTGGGTTCGATCTTTTCCGCCCTCGAACCCATCCCGTTCATACTGCTCATCGCCTTTTCCTTCAAGATGCTGATGCAGCGCCGCCGCGAACATCCGAACAAGGCTGCCATGCTGTGGGCGCTCGGCACGCCGATCATGGCCTTTCTCGGCGCGGGTTTGTGGGGCTTCATGATCACCCTGGCGCCGGCCCAATACTATATGCACGGGACCAATTTCACTGCGGCTCACGGGCATCTGGCTTTCTTCGGTGCCTATGCAATGATCTCCCTGGCCATCATTTCCTATGCGATGCCTTTGCTGCGCGGGCGGACAGCAAACAGCGCTGCCGCCCAGCGCTGGGAAATGGCGGGATTCTGGATCATGGTGCTCAGCATGCTGGGTATCACCCTTGCTCTCACCGGCGCGGGTATCGTAACGGTCATTCTGCAACGTGCCGCGGACGACCCTATGAGCTTTATGCAAGTACAAGACAAATCGCGTGTGTTCTTCTGGGTGCGCGAATTCGCCGGCGTCGGCTTCTTCATCGGCTTGCTGGTTTATCTGCGGAGCTTTTTCATTGCGGGCGAATACGAATACGCCAGCGAAATGAAACAGGCCCTGGCCGCCTGACCAAAGCACGGCGGGACTGCGGTCCCGTCCATTTCAGGGTGATCCACCATGCATACTGAAGCCAGCGTCGATTCTGCGCAGCCCCTGCCCGGGGATTTCGCAATCTGGATATTCATCTTCGCCGAGCTCGTGGTTTTCGGCGTGCTTTTCGGCGCCTATGCATTTGCCCGCAGCACCCACGTGGAGCTGTTCAACGCTTCGCAACTCACGCTCAACCGCGCTTACGGCTTCGCCAATACCTTGATCCTCGTGACCAGCAGTTATTTCGTAGCGCGCGCAACCCAGTCGATCAAGGCTGGGCGCGGCACGGCCTGTGGTAACTGGCTGGCTGGCGCGCTCGGCCTGGGTGGGATGTTTCTGGTGCTGAAACTGGTGGAATTCCACCAGGATTTCGCGCAGGGCATCAGTCTTTCCACCAACCTGTTCTACATGTTCTACCTGGCCCTCACGTTTTTTCACTTCATGCACGTGGTGATGGGCATGGCGATCCTTGCCGTGGTCACCTACAAAGCCTATGCCGGGCGCTACAGCGCTGCAAACCACACCGGCGTGGAGACCGGGGGCTCCTACTGGCACATGGTGGATCTGGTCTGGATCATCCTGTTTGCGCTGGTTTACGTGATTCATTGAAAGGACGACCGATGAAGCTGCTTCAAGCTATTCCGTTAAGACCGTGCACCGCCTCCTGGCTGGTGCTGCTCGGGCTCACCACGATCACTTTCGAACTGGGTTCAAACGCCCCCAGCCAGGTACTCATGGCAGCGGTGCTGGCGCTCACGCTCGTCAAGGGGCAACTGGTGGTGAGTTATTTCATGGGCCTGCGCCGTGTGCGCCCGGTGTGGCGCCTGGTCATGGCCGCGTATCTGGCCGCTGTCGGCGGCGTCATCGCCATTGCCTATCTCACCGCTTAATCAAGGAGCCCTCCCATGTCAGTTACCTCGATCGCCCGGGCCGTCAGAGTGCCCGGCCTCATCCCGCCTTACACGCCGACCGGCGATGAGATCGCCGTCTTCGAACTCGCCTATCGAAACCGTCTGCCGGTGCTCATCAAGGGCCCGACCGGCTGCGGCAAGACGCGCTTCGTCGAACACATGGCGGCGCGACTCGGGCGTGCGCTGTATACAGTATCCTGCCACGACGATCTGTCCGCCTCGGATCTGGTGGGCCGCCATCTGATCGACGCTTCCGGTACCTACTGGACCGACGGCCCGCTCACCCAGGCGGTGCGTCACGGCGGCATCTGCTATCTGGACGAGGTGGTGGAAGCGCGCAAGGACACGACGGTGGTGCTGCACGCGCTGTCCGACGACCGCCGCATTCTGCCCATCGATCGTACCGGAGAGATACTGGAGGCGCCGCCGGAATTCATGCTGGTCGTCTCTTACAACCCCGGCTACCAGCATTTGCTCAAGGGTCTGAAACCCAGCACCCGCCAGCGCTTCGTGTCCCTCGCCTTCGGCTTTCCGGAAGCCGCGCGCGAGGCCGAAATCGTGGCAAC
>JANMKH010000040.1:0-2446 GCA_031371965.1 Sulfuriferula sp. | reverse complement strand
GCTGCGATCATCGCAGACGAAAACACTGGTACCTCGCTCAGCGCAGATTCGGCGGCCAGCGCCTTGAGCCATTCGATCTCGACCTTGACGCGATTGCGGATCAAGCCGAACTCGCTGAAATGCGCACGCAGCGCTTCGACTTTGGCAGCATAGCGGCCATCCAGGGGAGACAGGGCGGTAAGGGTAGAGAAGCTCATGACAATTTCCGGTAAGGCAAAAGCCTGATTTTACCCGCAAACGCAGGATACGACTGCTACGTTATCGCGTGGTGTCATCCGGTGGAAATCAATCCGGGGAAGGTCGTAATGCAGAGTGGTGTGGTGTGCTGCGTCACCGCAGCCCGATCTTAAGTCCAGTCGCGCCGGTCCAGCACCGCCTGCGCCAGCGTGCCGGAATCCACATGCTCCAGTTCACCCCCCACCGGCACGCCGCGCGCAATGCGCGTCACTTTGAGGCCGCGTGCATGCAGCAACTCGGCGATGGCGTGCGCCGTGGCTTCGCCTTCAGTGGTGAAATTGGTGGCGAGGACGATTTCCGTCACCACGCCATCGGTCGCGCGCCGGATCAATCGGTCGAGATGAATTTCACGCGGCCCCACGCCATCCAGCGGCGACAGCCGGCCCATCAGCACAAAATACAGTCCGCTGTAGCTCTGCGTCTGCTCCATCATCAACAGGTCGGTGGGCATTTCCACGACGGCCAGTTGGGCGGGATTGCGGTTGGGTGCGGCGCAGACAGCACACAGGCTGCCTTCAGTCAGATCATTGCATTTCTCGCAATGCTGCAACTTGACCAGCGCCTGATCGATTGCCTGCCCCAGCCGCTGCGCACCATTGCGGTCGCGCTGCAGCAAGTGATAGGCCATGCGCTGGGCGGACTTGGGCCCAACGCCGGGCAATATGCGCAATGCTTCGATCAGGCGCTCTAGACTGGTGGGGGATTTCATAAGACGCTTGCTGGAAGTTGGGTAGCTCTTTTGCCACAGAGTAACAATCTTGAACTACAACGATTGATCCCGTTCAAGACTGATTTTTCGGTGCTCTCTGTGGCAGATTCGAATTGGGTTCACAGAATCAGAACGGCAGCTTGAAGCCTGGGGGCAGGTTGAGACCGGAGGTAAACCCCGCCATTTTTTCCTGGGTCGTCGCTTCCGCCTTGCGCACTGCATCATTCATCGCAGCAGCGATGAGATCTTCGAGCATGTCCTTGTCGTCGCTCATCAGGCTGGGGTCGATGGTCACCCGGCGCACGTCGTTGCGACAGGTCATCAGCACCTTGACCAAGCCCGCACCGGCCACGCCCTCAACCTCGACGTCGGCCAGCTGATCCTGCATTTTTTTCATGTTTTCCTGCATTTGCTGGGCCTGCTTCATCATGTTGCCCAAACCACCTTTCATCATTTCACTGCTCCTTTGCGATAGATTTAATTTCGACAACGCGGGCATCGAATTGCTGCATCACGTCTTGTACAAATGGGTCCGCCGCAATGACGGCTTCAGCCTCGCTCTGGCGTGCCGCGCGAGCCTCGTTTTGCTGGCGCACCGGGGTGTTGGCTTCACCCTCCGCGAGGCTGACCTGGAGGCGCATGGGGCGGCCGAAATGCGCACTGATCGCCTCGCGCAGCTTGTCCTGATAGGACTTGTCGGCGAGATGCTTGTGGGCAATCGGCACCCGCAACTGCAGGCAATCGCCATCGCAGGATTCGAGTTCACTGTGCACTGCCAGCATGCGCGCCTGACCGCCCAATTTGAGGCTGGTCACCAACGCCGCCCAATCACCGTCAAAGGCGATGGAGGCGACTAGCGCCGCCGGCGCAGGTTCGGGAGAAGGTTCAGGCACAGGCTCGGAAACATCCATTTCAGCGCTCGCTACAAGCGGCGGCACGGCGGCCAGCTTTGGCGCGGCGGGTTCGCGTGCAACCCACGCTGCAGCGGGGGGCGCAGCCCGGCTCGCGACGGGCACGGGGGGCGGCGCTGCAGTGCGGGCTGGCCCCGTGGCGGGCATAAAAGCCAGCATACGCAACAGCGTCATGGTGAAGCCGGCAAATTCATCCGGCGCCAGCGCCAAGTCGCGCCGCCCGAGTATGGCAATCTGGTAGTAAAGCTGAACCGTCTCGGCATCGAGCCGTTGCGCCAGATCAAGGATGGCATCGCGTTCGGGGCAGGTCATCCGGCAGCGCAGCGGGCACGGTCTGCGCCAGCGCGATTTTGTGCAGCAGTGTGCCGAGTTCCTGCAAGGCCGCGTCGAAAGCGATGCTGCGCGCCGCCATTTGATCGGCCTCGTCCAGCAGCGCCGCGCCATCACCCGCCGCCAGCGCATTCAGCAGGCTGAACAAGTAGCGCTGGTCAATCGCACCCAGCATGCTGCGCACCGTGTCCTCATGCACCTGTCCGTTCCCATAAGCGATGGCCTGATCGAGCAGCGACAGCGCATCGCGCATGCTGCC
>JANMKH010000010.1:0-4538 GCA_031371965.1 Sulfuriferula sp. | reverse complement strand
GCTGCGCAATGCGTATCTGCAACTGCCTGACAAGCGCCTGCACGAAATTGCTCATCAGGACAATGATGCGATTGCCCAGTGGGCAGCTCAATACCTGCTGACCGCGCAGGATAAAAGTCTCGCCGCGATGCTTGAAGGCGCGATGAATCGCACTTATTCGGCGGATCCGTCTACAGGCTTCTTCACTGGCGGCGGGTTACTCCATTTCGTCAACTTCAACAAGGACGACAATGGTCGCCGCATGAATCTGTGGGAAGCCACACGCAATTCGGTCAACCTGGTCTATATCCGCGTGATGCGCGATATTGTGCGTCACTATATCGCGCAAAACCCCGGCGTCGTAGGCAAGATTCTCGAGGACGCCAGCAATCCGGCGCGCAAGACTTATCTGGAACGTTTTGCCGACCGGGAAGGGCAAGCCTTCCTGCTGCGCTTTCATAAAAAATACCGCGGCCTGAATCCCGCCCAGGTTACTGAAAAACTGTTTTCCGAGGTGCATCCGTTGCCGCGCAGGCTGGCAGCGATTTACCGTTATATCGCTCCGGACGCGCCTTTAACTGCATTTGCCAGCTTCCTGCGTGGCCGCGCGCTGGATGGTGCGACGCTGTCGGACAAGGAAATTCGGACGCTTTACTCGCAGCACGCAACCGATGCTTACTCGCTCGCAGACCGTGGCTACATCGCGCAGATTCATCCGCTGGAATTGTGGCTGGTGCGCTATCTGCGCAGCCACCCGGCTGCTACTTTTGCCGACATCGTCGCTGCCAGCCATGATCAGCGCATCGAGGTGTATAACTGGCTGTTCAAGACCAGCCGCAAAAATGCGCAGGATCAGCGCATCCACAGCCTGCTCGAAGTCGAAGCTTTCCAGAACATCTATCGCGACTGGAAGCGGCTCGGCTACCCGTTTGACAGCCTGGTGCCTTCCTACGCCACCGCCATCGGCAGCTCGGCGGACCGCCCCGCCGCACTCGCCGAATTGATGGGCGTGGTAGTCAACAACGGCGTGCGTCTGCCGGCGGTATCCATTCAGAAACTGCACTTCGCTACCGGCACACCCTACGAAACCGTGTTTGTGCGCCAGCAACCGCAAGGCGAGCGCCTGCTCCCCATCGAGCTCACCCAGATCGTGCGGCGCGCGTTGCAGGGCGTGGTGGAGCATGGCACCGCCGCGCGTCTGAATGGCGCATTCAAGGACGCCAACGGCAATCGCATTATCATGGGAGGAAAAACCGGCACCGGCGACCACCGCTACAAAACTTTTGGTGCAGGCGGCAACCTGCTCACCTCGCGCGTGGTGAACCGCACCGCTACCATGGTGTTTTTCCTCGGCGACCGTTTCTTTGGCACCATGACCGCGCTGGTACCCGGTGAAGAAGCCGCCAAGTACCGTTTTACCAGCTCCTTGCCGGCTCAACTGCTCAAGGAAATGGGGCCGGAATTAAGCAATGTTCTGGTGCCGATCGAAGGCCAGTCCGCTGCCGAAACCAGTCAAGGCTCTGCAACGGTGCCACAACCGTCACTAGCTAAACCCGCGCACTCACAGTCGCCCTCTTCCAGTAAAAAGGCATCAACACCCATGCCGCCTGTAAAGCCGACACCTGACTCTGAGCCAGCGGAAACCACCCCCGACACTCCGCTCAAACCCGATACAAATATCGGTTCTCCCGTGCCTGAGTTGCCTGCGCCAGATGAAGAGCATAAGCCCAAGAGTGAGGAAACCTATTGAACACCCATGAGCTCGTATCAAGGCTGAACTGCGCCCAAGCCTGCGCTGTCTTCCACAATTGGTTAAAATAGAACGGTTATAGTGTTTCAACACATCCATGCAGTTATTTACATTCGGCATTAATCACCAGACCGCACCGCTCAGCATTCGTGAGCAGGTGGCGTTTCATGCCGAACGCATGGAGGAGGCGCTGCGCGACCTGACTACGCACACGCCGGTTAAGGAAGCGGCCATTCTGTCCACCTGCAATCGCACCGAGGTATATTGCAACACCAACCAGGGTGAAGCCGCGCTGGATTGGCTGGCGCGCTATCACCAACTCAAGCGCTCGGTTATCCAACCCTACCTGTATGCACTGCCGCAAGCCGATGCAGCGCGTCATGCATTTCGCGTGGCATCCGGACTGGATTCTATGGTGCTGGGTGAAACCCAGATCCTCGGCCAGATGCGTCAGGCGGTGAAAACCGCCGAGCATGCCGGCACGCTAGGCATGCTGCTACACAAGCTGTTCCAGCGTACCTTTGCAGTGGCCAAGGAAGTGCGCACTACCACCGAAATTGGCGCCAGTTCGGTGTCCATGGCAGCCGCCGCAGTGCGGCTGGCGGAGCGTATTTTCCCCAGCATTGCCGAACAGAATGTACTGTTCATCGGTGCAGGTGAAATGATCGAACTGTGCGCTACGCATTTTGCCGCACGCCATCCCAAGCATATTCTGGTTGCCAACCGCACCGAAGAACGCGCGCGCCTGCTAGCTGACCGCTATCACGGCAGCGCCATTGCATTGACCGACCTGCCCGAGCATCTGGCAAATTACGACATCGTGGTGACCTGTACCGCCAGCCCGCTTCCCATACTCGGCAAGGGCATGGTCGAGCGTGCGCTCAAGTCGCGTCGCCACCGTCCCATTTTCATGGTCGATCTGGCCGTGCCGCGCGATATTGAAACCGAGGTTGCCGAGTTGGCCGACGTATTCCTCTATACCGTGGACGATCTGGGTGAAGTGGTCAAACAGGGCATGGGCAATCGGCAGGCGTATGTCGGCCAGGCCGAGGCGATTATCGAAGCCAGGGTGGAAACCTTTGTGCACTGGATGGAAACCCGCGAGATGGTACCCACCATCCGCGGTTTGCGCGACCATGCCGAACGTTACCGCCGCCACGAACTGGAGCGCGCGCAAAAAATGCTGGCGCGCGGCGACGATCCGCACGAAGTCATTGACGTGTTATCGCGCGCGCTCACCAATAAATTCCTGCATTTGCCGACGCATGCACTCAGCCATGCCGGCGACAGCGAACGCCAGGAACTGGCCACGCTACTGGCCCGGCTTTACTCGCTCCACCACGAATGAAACCGACTTTGCTAAACAAGCTCGCTCAGATTACCGAGCGGCTGGATGAACTCAACCGTCTGCTGGCCGGCGAGACGGTGACCAGCGATCTGGACAATTACCGCAAACTCACCCGCGAGCATGCGGAAATCTCTCCGGTGGTCGCGCTTTACAAGGCTTATCGCCAGTCCGAAACCGACATTGCCAATGCCCAGGCCATGCTGTCCGACCCGGAAATGCAGGAACTGGCCGAGGCTGAAATCGCAGACGCCAAGGCACGCCTGCAACAGCTCGAAATCGAACTGCAAGCCGAGTTGCTGCCCAAAGATCCCAACGACGAGCGCAATATCTTTCTGGAAATCCGCGCTGGCACCGGCGGCGACGAATCGGCGCTGTTCTCCGCAGATTTGCTGCGCATGTACACGCGCTATGCTGAACGCCAGCGCTGGAAAATCGAGCTGATTTCGGAAAACATGAGCGAACTGGGCGGCTATCGGGAAGTCATTATCAAGATTATCGGCCGCGGCGCCTACTCCCGGCTCAAATTCGAATCCGGCGGCCACCGTGTGCAGCGTGTGCCCACCACCGAAACCCAGGGGCGCATCCACACCTCCGCCTGTACCGTAGCGGTGATGCCGGAGGCGGACGAAGTGGCCGACGTCAACCTCAACCCCGCCGACCTGCGCATCGACACCTATCGCGCCAGCGGCGCCGGCGGCCAGCACATCAACAAGACCGACTCGGCGGTGCGCATCACCCATCTGCCCACCGGCATCGTGGTGGAATGTCAGGATGACCGCTCGCAGCACAAGAACAGGGCACAGGCACTGTCGGTGCTCGCTGCACGCATCAAAGACAAGCAACTGCGGGAAATCGCCGCCAAGGAAGCCGCCACCCGTAAGTCCCTGATCGGCAGCGGTGACCGCTCCGAGCGCGTGCGCACCTACAATTTTCCGCAGGGACGCATCACCGACCACCGCATCAACCTCACCCTGTACAAGATCGACGCCATCATGGACGGCGATCTCACCGAACTGCTGGACGCATTAGCGTCCGAATACCAGGCCGAGTTGCTGGCAGCGATGGGCGAGCGTTAATTTTGTTGGCAATACGAGAACTTCTCGCCGCCGATCAGGCACAACTGGTGCAGGGACTCGGTCTGGCGTCCTACGACGCCCGCCTGGAAGCCCAACTTTTGATGGCTGCCGCCCTTGACGTCAACCGTGCGTGGCTGCTGGCGCATGATGACGAAACACTCGCCCCGCCCGTCGCAGCACGTTATACAAGTTGGCTCAAACGCAGACTGACAGGCGAGCCGATCGCCTATATTTTTGGCGAAAAGGAATTCTACGGCCTGTTGTTCAAGGTCAGTCCGTCCGTGCTCATCCCGCGCCCGGAAACCGAACTGCTGGTGGAGCTGGCGCTGGCGCGCATCCCCGTGGATCGGCCATGCCGGGTACTGGATCTGGGCACAGGCAGCGG
>JANMKH010000007.1:0-1910 GCA_031371965.1 Sulfuriferula sp. | reverse complement strand
GGTTGAAGAAATGGAACGCCACCGAGGCCATGCGTCCCTTGTGCTGCTCGCGCGGGCCGTACACATTGAAATAGCGGAAACCAACAATCTGCGCAGTCCTGTCGTGCCACATGCGTCGCACCGCCTGGTCGAACAGGAACTTGGAATAACCGTAGACATTGAGCGGCGATTCGTGCGCGCGCTGTTCGCTGAACACGCTGCCGGCACCGTACACCGAGGCCGACGAGGCATACAGGAAAGCCGCGTCGTTATCCTGGCAGAAATTGAGCAGATCCATGGAGTAGCGGTAGTTGTTTTCCATCATGTAGCGGCCGTCGGTTTCCATGGTGTCGGAACACGCGCCTTCGTGGAACACTGCGGCCACCTCGCCATCCAGCGCTTCCGAGTGGATGAGTTCAAGAAATTCGTTTTTATCCAGGTAATCCGCGATTTCGCAGTCGGTGAGATTCCTGAATTTGTCGGCTTTGCTGAGGTTATCCACCGCGATGATATCGGTGATGCCGCGCTCATTCAGCGCTTTGACAATGTTTGCGCCGATAAAGCCGGCCGCGCCAGTCACAACGTAATACATGCTTATTCCTTGTCTTCGATGAACAGTTCGTGCGGATGTACCACCGCCGTACCCAGCTTGCCGACCACGATGCCTGCCGCACGGTTGGCCCAGGTGACGGATTGTTCCAGTGTCAGCCCGGCCGCCAGCATGACGCCCAGCGTGGCAATCACGGTATCGCCGGCGCCGCTGACGTCAAACACCTCCTGCGCCTCGGTGGCCTGGTGGAATACACCCTCGGCCGTGAACAGGGTCATGCCCTCCTCGCTACGGGTGATCAGCAGACCTTTCAGGTTCAGCTCCAGGCGCAGCGCTTTGGCCTTGGCACGGAATTCGTCCTCGCTTTTCCAGCTCCCCGCGACTTCGCGGAATTCGCTGCGGTTGGGGGTGAGCAAGGTGGCATTGCGGTAGCGCGCGAAGTCGTCGCCTTTCGGATCGACCAGCACCGGCACTCCGCGCGTGTTGGCGGCGGCAATCATGGCTTCAATATGCGTCAGCCCGCCTTTGCCATAATCGGACAAAATCACCAGCGCGTAATCCGCCAGCATGGCGTGGAAACGGTCCAGCTTGTCGGCCAGCACGGCATCACTGGGCGGCGTTTCGAAATCAATGCGCAGCAATTGTTGCTGACGGCCGATGACGCGCAGCTTGATGATGGTCGCCAGCGTGGGATCCTGGTGCAGGCTGGCGTGGATGCCATCCGCCTGCAGCAGACGGGCGACGGCAGCGCCCGCTTCGTCGTCGCCGACCACCGACAGCAGCGTGCTGTCGGCGCCCAGCGCTGCGGCATTGCGTGCCACGTTGGCGGCACCGCCCAGGCGTTCTTCCTGACGGTTGATCTTGACCACCGGCACCGGTGCTTCGGGCGAAATCCGCGCCACGTCGCCGAACCAGTAGCGGTCCAGCATGACATCCCCAACAACGAGGATGCGCGCGCCCGCCAAAAGCTGATCCAGTTTCATTGGCGGCCGATGGCAAGGTATTCGAAGCCTGCCTCACGCATGCTGGCCGGGTCGTACAGATTGCGGCCATCGAAAATCAGCGGGGTTTTCAACGCGGCTTTTACGGCGCTGAAATCGGGGCTGCGGAATACTTTCCACTCGGTCACAATCGCCAGCGCATCTGCACCCTGCAAAGCCGCCATGGGGGTATCCACCAGTTGCAATTGCGGATGGTCGCCATAAATTCGTTGGGTTTCATGCGCCGCTGCAGGATCATGCGCCACCACTTTGGCGCCACGTTCCCACAAACCTTCCATCAGTACGCGGCTAGGAGCCTCGCGCATGTCGTCGGTATTGGGCTTGAATGCCAAGCCCCAGACAGCAAAGATTTTGCCGTGCAGATGATTGCCGAAACGAGC
>JANMKH010000546.1:0-1665 GCA_031371965.1 Sulfuriferula sp. | reverse complement strand
ATCGCTGCTCACCCTACCCAACTCCCCGAAGCTGGATCCACGCTTTCCAAAGCCGTGACACGCACCCTCAATCTGCTCCAACTCAGGCAGTCCACGCTGGCGCGCATCCTGGGAGTGAGCGGGGCCACGGTGTCACGCGTGTGTGCAGGCACTTACACGTTGAACCCGAGCCGCACCAAGGAATGGGAATTTGCCCTGCTGTTCGTGCGCCTGTTTCGCTCGCTCGACGCCATTCTCGGGCATGGCGACAACGCGCAAAAATGGCTCACCGGCTACAATGCCGCACTCAATGCCCGCCCGATTGACCTGATCGAGAGCACCGAAGGCTTGGTGCGTGTAGTGCATTATCTCGACGCCCATCGTGGCCGAATTTAACCCGGCCCGGATCGAGCTCGATGTGTGGCGCGCAGTCGAGGCGCAACACCGGGTATCCACCATGGTGCTGGTGGATACGCTGGATGAACAGGCGCTGCTGGAGCGCTTGCTGGAGCAATCCAAGCCGCCCGTTGCGCAACCGCAGCGCGCGCTGCACTGGCTGCTGTTCACACCGTTTCGCTACCCGCCGCTGCCGTTCGGATCACGCTTTCGCGCGCCCAATGATCCCGGGGTGTTCTATGGCGCAGACGAGCGCCGCAGCGCCTGTGCCGAGCTCGGTTACTGGCGTTGGCGCCTGTTGCTGGATAGCCCCGCGCTGGACGCCATCGAACCCATGCCGCAAACCGTATTCAAGACCCCGCTGCGCGGCACGGCCATTGATCTGCGCCAGCCGCCGTTTTTGGTACACCGCGCGCGCTGGACCCATTCCAGCGACTATCAACCGTGTCAGGATTTGGCGCACCAGGTACGGCTGGCAGGGATACAAATGATCCGCTATGAATCGGTGCGCGACCCGGAACATGGCGGCTGCGCAGCGCTGTTGAGCCATGCCGCCTTTGCCGCCAATGCACCTAGCGAACACCAGACCTGGATGCTGGCTGTGCACCGCGATCGGGTGGTATGGCGGTTGGATTCGATTTTTGACGACGCCGCGTTTGAGTTTGAAGCGTCAGCGTGGCGTAGCGATGCGCCGAACAAGCCAGCCTGATCCATGCCAACAGACGGACAGATTGCCATCATCGGCGGTGGCCCAGCCGGGCTGATGGCGGCGGAAACCTTGGCCGCACGGGGTTTGCGCGTGGATGTGTACGATGCCATGCCCTCAGTGGGACGCAAGTTCCTGCTGGCGGGTAAGGGCGGTCTGAACCTCACCCATACCGAAGCGCAGGCGCAATTCCTGAGCCGCTACGGCAATCGCAGTCAAGCTGTCGCGCCGTGGTTGCAAGGGTTCGACGCGCAAGCCTTGCGCGATTGGGTGCATGCCCTGGGGCATGACACCTTCGTGGGTACATCGGGGCGCGTATTCCCCACCGACAAAAAAGCCGCGCCGCTGCTACGCGCCTGGTTGCATCGGCTGCGTGAATCCGGCGTTGTGTTTCATGTGCGGCACCGCTGGCTCGGCTGGGCAGAAAACAACGCACTGCGCTTTGCCACTCCGGATGGCGAACGCCAGATTCGCGCAGACGCCGTGGTGCTGGCGCTGGGCGGCGGCAGCTGGGCGCAACTGGGTTCGGACGGCGCCTGGGTGCCGATACTCCAGGCGCAGGGCGTGCCGGTCGCCGCGCTGCA
>JANMKH010000479.1:0-3715 GCA_031371965.1 Sulfuriferula sp. | reverse complement strand
GTGGCGCCGATCTGCATCCTGTCGACCTTCATCGTGCTGGCCCCGCTGGGGTTCTCCATTAATCTGCTGACCCTGGGGGCGCGGGTGCTGGCCATCGGGGTGGTGGTCTATGACGCCATGGTGGGGGTCGATATTATCCTGCGGCGCGTCAGGCTGGCCCACCATTATTGCCCAGCCGGACGATTACTCATTCGAGAACCGCCTGTTCGGCGCGCTCGGTTTGCAGGATGTGAAATTCGACTATGCCTTCACCGATGATTTTGACCCATTGACCAGTCGCTTTGGGCCTGGGGCGGATATCGCAATTCGGAATGAAGTCGAGCGCGCACTGGCTGATTGAGGTTTTGTCTGTGAAGGTCTATATTGGTTCAGACCCGCCTGTGATTGGCAGAAGATCAGGGTAAAACACGACAAAATCAGACAAGGCGACAACTATGAGCGAAACCTATCACCAGCTTCCTTCCGGACGGCTTGAGTCCGGTGCAACTTTTCATAAACCCATACAGAACCTGCCTGAACGGGTCACTCTGAACAGCCCTGCGCTGGATGTGATGACCGATTTCAAGGTAGTGACGGCATACACTATTTTCCCTTTGGAAAGCATAGAAGAAGCGCAACACAAAATGATTCACCGTGGAGTGCGCTTGCTGCTGGTAGTGGATGCAAAGAATACACTATTGGGATTAGTGACTTCCACCGACTTGATGGGTGAAAAGCCGATGCAGGTGATCCAGAATACCGGCTGCACTCATGCGGAGGTTTTGGTGCAGGACATCATGACGCCGGGTGTCAAGCTCGAAGTGATTTGCATGAATGATGTGGAACGTGCCAGGGCGGGTAATGTGCTGGCCACACTTCAGGCGAGCGGACGCCAGCACGCGCTAGTGGTGGATCGGCCAGCCCCGGGATTGCCGCAGAAGGTGCGTGGCATCCTGTCGCTGTCGCGTCTGACCCGGCAGCTTGGCGTTACTGTGCAGACTGCGGAAATTGCGCGTACTTTCGCCGAAATTGAAACCCAGTTGGCGCACTGAATTTAACTTCTCCACAGTGCGCAAACTTCATCCATGAAGATATGCTCATGAAACCGGCACGTTTCTCCAGTCGAGCGGTACTCACTGCACAAACCGCCAAGCCGGCTTTGCCGATGTGGAAAGTTGTACCCACGCACGATGAAAACGGCAAAATGCTGACCGATTTCATGATGCTGTTGCCTAAGCTCCGGCAGCAGCCAAAAGATTACATCGAGCGTACCGTGCTTAGCATCGAGGCGGTGCTGGCGTGTTATCGGGAAGTGGTATTTGCAGATGTGAACCTGTCCATCAACGTGCTGTGGGTGTCGCTGCGGCATCGCTCCGGCGTTGTGCTGGAAATTGCCAGCGCGATTCGCAATCGCGTACCCGAAGCTTTGCTGGTGGGACACTATACGGGACGTGAGGCATAAACCAGCGCAATGTGTTAATTTGATGCTGACACACAAATACGTAGTGGCGAAACAAGTTGAACCTGCTGCTCGGCCATTACCGTTCCTGCTCAACCCATTAAACAGGGTTTGTTGCCGGTCAAAGTGAATAACCGGGGTTTCGTCCCCGGTTTTTGTTTTGGCATGCATGGATGCGACAGGATAGATTGTTTAAAATTAGATATTTCGCCGCACACCGAAGGAGTCAAGAGTAATGCCCATATCCGAGTTGCAAGTCCAGACCGCATTGAAAGAAGTGATCGATCCCAACACGCACAAGGACTTCATCACCAGCAAATCCGCGCGCAATATCAAAGTGGATGGCAACGACGTGACGCTGGACGTGGTGCTGGGCTATCCCGCCAAAAGCCAGCTGGAAATCATCCGCAAGCTGGTGGCTGACCAATTGGGTACGCTGGCTGGTATTGGGAAAATTGCCGTCAACGTCAGCTACAAGATTGTCTCGCACAGCGTGCAACGCGGGGTGAAACTCATCCCTGGCGTTAAAAACGTTATTGCCGTGGCATCGGGCAAGGGTGGGGTGGGTAAATCCACCACCGCAGTCAACCTGGCGCTGGCGCTGGCTGCAGAAGGCGCCAGTGTGGGGATGCTGGATGCCGACATTTATGGCCCGTCCCAGCCCACCATGCTGGGCATCGTCGGGCGTCCTGAATCGCGCGATGGCAAGACCTTGGAGCCGATGGAAGGCCACGGCCTGCAAGCCATGTCCATCGGTTTTCTGATTGATGCGGAAACCCCCATGGTATGGCGCGGTCCGATGGTCACCCAGGCGCTGGAGCAACTGCTCAACGATACGCGCTGGCGCGATCTGGATTATCTGGTGGTCGACTTGCCACCCGGCACCGGCGACATCCAGTTGACGCTGGCGCAGCGCGTGCCTGTCACCGGCGCGGTGATCGTCACCACGCCGCAGGACATCGCCCTGATCGACGCACGCAAGGGATTGAAAATGTTCGAGAAGGTCGGAATTCCTATTCTCGGTATCGTGGAAAACATGAGCATTCACATTTGCAGCAACTGTGGACATGAGGAGCATGTTTTTGGCGAAGGCGGCGGCGCGCGCATGTCGGCCGATTACGAAATTGAATTTCTGGGTGCGCTGCCGCTTGATATGCGTATTCGCAAGGAGGCCGATTCCGGCACGCCTACTGTGGTGGCGGCGCCGGATAGCCGTATTGCGGAAATTTACCGCGACATCGCGCGTCGGGTGGCAGTGAAAGTGGCCGAACAGTCGCAGGATCACAGCACCGCTTTCCCAAAGATTGTTATCCAGAACACCTGAACGCCGGAATACATACAGATGAGTATCAAGTCAGACAAATGGATCCGTCGCATGGCGGAACAACAGGGGATGATCGCGCCGTTCGAACCCGGCCAGGTGCGCGAGATGAACGGCCAGAAAATCGTTTCTTATGGCACTTCCAGCTACGGTTACGATATTCGCTGCGCGAATGAATTCAAGCTGTTTACCAACATCAATTCGACAATCGTGGACCCAAAGCATTTCGATTCGAATTCATTCGTGGATGTGGTGGGCGATTCCTGCATCATTCCGCCCAATTCATTCGCGCTGGCGCGCACCGTGGAATATTTCCGCATCCCGCGCAACGTGCTGACCATTTGTTTGTGTAAATCCACTTACGCGCGTTGCGGCATCATCGTTAACGTCACCCCGTTCGAGCCCGAATGGGAAGGTTATGTCACGCTCGAATTCTCCAACACCACGCCGCTGCCTGCACGGATTTATGCCAATGAAGGCGTGGCGCAAGTGGTGTTTTTTGAAGCAGACGAAGAATGCGAAACCTCGTACCGTGATCGCGGCGGTAAATACCAAGGGCAGAGCGGCGTTACACTGCCGAAAATATAGGCCAATGTCATTCCAGGCTAGCGCTAAAACCGCCAAGGCAGCCTCGTACGAGGTGTCGTCCTGGCGGTTTAATTGTTTATATCCATGCTGTTGTTGAACAGCCGGTCTTGAGGAGTCTGCAATGAAATTCCGTTTTCCCGTCGTCATCATCGACGAGGATTTCCGTTCCGAGAACGCCAGCGGCCTTGGTGTCCGGGCGCTTGCCAAGGCAATTGAGGACGAAGGCACCGAAGTGCTGGGCGTGACCAGCTTTGGCGCCTCGGCACGCCGGCGACGCGCGCCGCGATCATCGAAGGCCTGATCTACGAGAAGTACATCCACCGCGAAGGTCGCGAGCTCGTCCCTGGCGCCAAGGCGTTCCAGCTGAT
>JANMKH010000476.1:0-7436 GCA_031371965.1 Sulfuriferula sp. | reverse complement strand
CTCAACAACTCGTCGCAGAAGCCAAAGCCCAGATCAAAGAAGCCGATGTCAATAACGCTGCAGAGCGCATTAGCGCAGGTGCCGTGGTGATAGACGTGCGCGAACCGGCCGAATTCGATGCTGGGTGCCTGCCTAATGCGGTGAACATTCCGCGTGGCGTGCTGGAATTCAAAACCAGCGATCACCCGGCTCTGGCCAACAAGGACGCCGAAATCCTGGTGTATTGCAAAACCGGTGGCCGCTCTGCGCTAGCCGCTCTCAGCTTGCAACGCCTGGGTTATGCCAAACCGGTATCCGTGGCAGGCGGGTTTGAAGCCTGGGTGAACGCGGGCCAGAAAGTGGTGAAAGACGCCACCAATTTCGGGGGTTAAACCCACCCTCCAGTCGGTACACGGTACGCCTGGCCATGATAGACATCAGGCCTGGGCGTGCTGTCCGAATAGTTCGGCATAATCTTCGGCGGGCAGCGGCATGCTGTACAAGAATCCCTGAATCTCATCGCAACCATGTTGCACCAGAAAATCGCGTTGCCCGGTCGTTTCCACGCCCTCTGCAATAACGATGATATTCATGCTATGGGCAAGCTGGATTATGGCTGAGACTACGGTAGCTGCATCATTATCGCTTTCCAGCGCATGAATAAAGGAATGGTCTATTTTTAGTGCGTCGATCGGGAAGCGCTTGAGATAGCTCATGCTGGAGTAGCCGGTCCCAAAACTGTCAATGCATAAATGCACGCCGCGCTGTTTGAATGCCGTCAGGATTTTCAGGGTCTGGCTGGCGTTGCTCATGGCGGTAGTTTCGCTAATCTCGAGTTCCAGCTTACTGGCTGGCAAACCGGTTTCCTGCAGTATCTGATCGACCACCAGCAACAGATCAGGCTGAGCAAACTGGCGCGCGGAAAGGTTCACCGCCACGCGCTGGCCGTTCAGCCCCGCACGGCACCATGTCGCCATTTGCTGGCAGGCCGCGCGCAGTGCCCACTCCCCTACCGGTTCGATCAGGTTGGTGGCTTCGATGTCTGCTATGAATCGATCCGAACCAATAATGCCGCTACGCGGGTGGCGCCAGCGCAACAGGGCTTCAACTCCCGTGATATGGTCCTTGGCAATATGAATTTTGGGCTGGTAATACAGCTCGAATTCGTGATGCTCCAGTGCGCGACGCAAACCGCTTTCCAGCGACAATTGGCGTTTACCGGCGACATTCATGCTCGAATTGAAATACAGAAACCCGCCATGCTGCCTTTTGGCACGGTACATGGCGGTATCAGCCTGGCGCATTAGCTCCTGAGCATCATCCAGAACAGTCGTACCACCTGTAGTGGTGACCGAACCACGCAACGCGCTGATGCCTATGCTGGCAGACATGATGTAATCCCGTCCGAGCAGATTGATCGGTTCGTTCAGCGTTTCCAGTATTTTTTGTGCAACGGAAGCGGCAGCGCGGGCAGCCTGATTGCCGACGACCAGCACGGTGAACTCGTCTCCGCCCAAACGGGCAACGTAGTCCTCGCTACGCACGCCAGCCTTGATGCGCGTCGCAACAATCCGTAACAGCTCGTCGCCAGTCTGATGGCCGAGCGTGTCATTAATATTCTTGAAGTGGTCGAGATCGAGATAAAGCAGCGCCACATTACCCCCGTGGCGCTGGGCATGGGCGGTGACGTGATCAAGATACTCCTGAAATGCCGCGCGGTTGGCAAGTCCGGTCAAGGGATCGAAGCGTGCCAGTTGATCCAGGCGCCACTCGGTAAGCTTGCGTTCGGCAATTGCCGCCCCCACCAGCAGACCGGACAGCGCAATCATGATCAACATGATTTGCAAATTCACCAGTAGCGTATAGGCAACGTAATCAACCAGCGCGCCATTGTTCATCAGCGTAGGCGCAATAGCCAACACTGCCGCACACAAGGTGATCAGCGTCGTGGCAAGCAGCCCCAGGCGCAATGCCGCCCAGATCACAAAGACAAACAGCAGGTAATGCCCGCCATTGAGACCGGGAGGAATATCCAAACCAATGATAGGCAAGCTGGTCAATATCAGCATGAGCGCCAGCACTGCTCCCGTCTCGACAGGCGGGACTGAATATTTACCCGATCGCCAGGCGTGCCAACCCACCATGATCGGCGGCGCAAACAACAGGAAACCGCTAATGTCGCCCAGCCACCAGTTCCATCCCATCCGCCACAATTGTTCGTCAGGCAACTGACCCGCCATCGCCAACGCGACCATGCCCACCGCAGCACCCACCAGGCAGGCAATCGGTGCAGCGAACAAGGCCAGCTTGATTACATCGCGCACGCGCTCCAGGCTGGAGTGAAAGGTGTCGAAACGATTGAGCAGCCACACTGCCAGTACTGCTTCCAGCGTATTACCCACACTGATTACCAGGGCGGCGGACCAATGCAGATCGATCCAGTTGGCGATAAACGCACCCAGCAAAAGACCAGGCCACAAACGCCTGCCAAACAGCATCAATGCTGCCAGCGCCACGCCGCTGGCAGGCCAGATGGCGCTAACGCCGGGATGCATGAAGCCTGCCATCCAGAAACCAAGCCGTGCGGCTAAAACATAGGCGGCAGCCAGACCCAGCACCCCGGCCAACAGGCGCATATTGGAAATGAGTCCGGACGGTATCCAGAATTTTTGCATGTCTTATCGCATGCCCAAGGCGGGCACTTTCGGATGCATGAAAAGTGAGCGGTAATTCTGTAGCGACGACCTAATGCAAACGCCGCTACGCCATCGCATCAATATGTGCTTTAACCGCCTCCAGCGATTCGCGCAAGGTGTCTTCTGATAAGTGATTGAGGCTTTCGGCCAGTACTTCTGCGGCTTGCAGGGTTTCAGCTGCAAGGCTGGTGCTGTCGATCTCGGCAACAAATGCGGCGGCGGCACCTGTCACACGGAGTAGTGTATCGCGCTCGCGCATGAGCATTTCCACCTCATCGCGCAGCATGGCGGTTTCCTGATGGTTTTGCGTATTCAGCATGTAATCCCTCTTTATAAAAATAATGTCAGCACGCCGGTATAGCCATACAGTCGGTCATGCGAAATCTCTCCATTGGCAAAAAATCCTACCAGAGGAAATTCACCCAGCACCTCACGGATCAGTTTGAGCTCAACCGAATCGGCGCCGAACAAACTCGCACCCCGCCCCAGACAAGAATAATACACTGCCCCGCGAGGCGGCGCAGTGATCGCCTGTTTAATATCGCCGAGCATCCGCAGCATATCCTCGCGCGCTGCGCTGGCATCACGACGGCAAAATACCACCTCTCCCTGGACTGGTACCACGTCGCTGATCGCGACCAGACGTTCATTCGTGTCAGCACCAATCAGATTGCGCACCAGATAATCGCCCGTATCCGAGCCGGAAACCGTGAGTGCAGCAAAAATATAGCCTGCGGCACGGCTCAAGTCACGCGCCAGGATTTCGCCAATATCTTCGTTGAGCACATCCAGCGCCGGACGCCCATCAAGCGAGACCAGTATATTTTCCTGGCTGGCAGTAACCTGATGCGGCGCCGCGATCGGCGTAACGCCCTGGGTGAGGCGCGTCATCACCGGAACTTGTGCGCCGAACATCACCCCGGACAAGCCGCCGTGCACCATGCCATCCGCCACTTGGTACGACTGAAAGCGCGAGCTGGTGATGCCGCCGGTAACAAAGCCGCTCTGCATCCGCGCCGCCAGCGCTGCGACCAGATCGGGCACCTCGGCATTGCGTGCATCGCCATGCACCAACGCATAGTGCGCAGGCCGCCCACCCACTTCGAAGCCGCCTGCCTGTTCGCTGAGCTGCGCGAGTTCGGTCACGTTGCCGAACACACGGAAACTGTCCGCAGGAAACTCGCCCAGCATCACCGCCATGGCCGACTCGTCCAGGTATTCCTGCGCCGTCGCGCACACCCCGATACCCACCGACCCCACCCAGTGCGCTACGCCGCTATGACCACGCAGGTAGTCAAGAATCTCCGGCAGCCGGTTGGCATACAGGTCGGTCACATACACAAAACCCAGATTGGCAGCCGCAGGCACCGGCTGCAATCCGCGCAAACATGCCTCGGCAGCTTCCATCCATTGCCCGAGACCGGAATGAGCAAAACGGAATGGGGTGCTGCTCATGCACGCGTTCCAGGCCAGTGTGCGTCGAGTACCTTGCGCATACGCCCGGCCGCCTGCGGCGTGATGCCGGCAACTTCGGCCAGGGCATCCACACTGGCGGCAAAAACTGCTGCCGCGCTGCCAAAACGATCGAGCAATGCGCGCGCCATATTCTCGTTGATGCCCGGCAATCCCTCCACCAGATAACGCTGGCCATTTACCGGATCGAACGGCTTGCCGCTACGCATCACAATCGGGTGACCGATGCCGTGCTGTGCCTGACTGGCCATGGTATACATCAGCTCGGCGCTAAATTCGGCACCAGGGCTGGGCACCAGCGGCACGCCTTCACCCACCGTGAGCCAGGCAATGGCCTCGCGAATCACCGCCGGGTCGGTATGGAAGCGCCCGCCATAGAGGTCGCCCTCTATGATAAATATCGGTTGATCGAAGCTGGATTTAAGCTTTCCCACTTCGCCAAACAGGCGCTTGTCCATAATCGCCAGACTGAAATCGGTAGCAGACTTGCGCTCCACCACCACGCCGCCGCCGCCCAGATCATAATCGCCGCAATCCAACCCGGCGGGCTGGGTCCCCAGCCCCTGGAAATTACCCGGAAAAGCCTGCCAGTGCTTGAGAACCGGGCCGTTTTCTTCACGGGGATGGAAGGAGATGGAAACAGATATATCACTCATGGTTTATGTAGCCGTGTGGTTTGAAAATAGAGCCAATATAGCGCTTCAGAAGGAAGACCCTGCCTGCCGCAAAAAAATCAACTCTTCTGCTGTACTGGCGCGCCCAAGAATGTTATTGCGATGAGGAAATCGTCCAAAGCGGGCAATTACATCATGATGAAGGTATGCATAGCGCACCCCCTCCGCCATCCCTTCTGCATCGCCCAGACTTTTAAACAGCGAAATCGAATACAACTGATCTTCCAATATCTCACTGTGCTCGAAAGGCAAGTATACAAACATACGTTGGCGTGGGGTAAGTGCTTGATCCTGACCCTGTGCAATGGCCATCCTGGCAATTTCCCGCGCTTGCCTATCCGTGGCAAAAACCTGGGGTGTTGCACGAAACATATTGCGCGGGAATTGGTCGAGCAGAATTACCAGCGCCAGGCTGGCAAGGGCAGATTTCTGCCAGTCGGCAAGCCGTCCCGCTGATGCAGCCTGATATTCCGCCATGAATTCGTCACGTATTCGCACGTCGGTCTGTTCATCTTTGCCAAACCAGCGCTGCCGTTGCGCCTGAACATCGCCGTCAAACCAGAAAGATAAAATTTGTTGCGCGCTGTGCATGATGCTTGACTCAGTATTCAAGTGTGTTTTAAAGCACGGTGTCGAACATGCTCCGTCGAGAGCCATCCTGTTAATTTTACGCTGAATAAACCCATATCCTATTGCAGATTGTCATGCACATAATGAATGCCGATACTTGCTTTGAGTTGCCGCCACCTCCGCCATATTGGCGTGATCCCTGATACACACACCACTCCTCCATTAGTGGTAGGCTATTATCCTCGTTCCATTTGCTGCCTGTAATGATGAAATCACTCGATCAATATGACCTCGACGAACTCAAGCTCGTCTATCTCAGCTTGCATGCCGCACTGCCAGACAATCCCCTGCTAATGGATTCCGAATTGCTACAGGACTTGCAAACCTATCTGCAACAGATGGCCAGGGCTGCTGGCGTAGACGTATCGCACCACGGGCAGTGGGCCACCTGGCTTAATAATGGTGTAGTACTGAAAAACATTTGACCAACTCTGCCTGCGGCACAATTGCTTCCCGATAAGGACAATGCATGCGCAGTGATTCAAAAATGCAGCACTTTCCAGATGCGGATCCATCAAGGCATAACTAACTGATATATAAATATAATCCCATCTTGAAACCCCATCCCAATAGAGCTGGTGTTTCAATCCTGCAACACTTCATTCGGCTCTTCAAGCCTGCCTAACCCTTCCTTTTATTAATTATCTCTATGTAATTCATGATGTTATATCGAATGGCACAGCACTTGCTCAGATGAGATTTAGAGACCGGCATGGTGTCGGCTCCGGATATTTCATGGAGGTAATGCAAAATGAACAAGACGCTAATATCCACGGCCCTTGCCTTGGCCTTCGGGATTTCTTCGCAAGCCTGGGCGAATCCGACCAATACCAACGCCGGACCAGGCAGCGCGGGTGGACAGACTGCAACAGCCACGTCAACCCAAACCAGCAATAGCGGGCCGGCTTCGAATGAAAATTCGCAAGCTATCCAGAAAAACCCTACTGCAAATTCCAATAGCGGTGCACTCGCAAATGATGCTTCATCAGCTTATCTGTACACCAATTCATACAATACCAATGCCTTCAACACCACCGTCTCTGCGCAAACCAACCTGAGCGGCACGGTAAACAACAACAACGCCAGCAATAATGGCAACACCGCTTTTGGCGGTAGCCCAAGCGGCCGGGCCGGAAACGGAGGCAATAGCGGCAATGCCGCCAGCAGTCCCTCCACCAGCGCCTCAGGTGCCTATGGCGGCAATGGCGCTAGGGGTGGCAGCAGCAGCGCCCATGCCGATGGTGGCAACAGCTACGCCGGCGACGCCGGTAATGGCGGCAATGGCGGCAACGGCGGCAGGGCCAGCGGCGGTTACGGCGGGGACGGTTACGGCGGTGATGGCGGCCATGGCGGCAACGGCGGCGTGGCCACCGGCGGTAGTGGCGGCCATGGCGGCAACGGCGGCGCGGCCACCGGCGGTAGTGGCGGCAACGGCGGTATAGCCGGAAATAGTTCTGGTGGTAGAGGCTCCGGCGGCAGCGGTACAGGCGGAGATGGCGGCAACGGTGGCATTACCGGGAATAGCACCGGTGGCTATGGCTCCGGCGGCAGCGGCTACGGCGGCGATGGCGGCCACGGCGGGAGGGCTGGTACCGGGTATGGCGGCTACAGTGATACGACCGCATCTGGCGGCAGATCTGGTGCTAATGGCGGCAGCACCAGCGCAGGCAGCGGCAGCACGACTGCCAGAGCCAGCGCGAACGGCGGCGGCAGCGGCAGCGGCGGTACTGCCGGTAATACCAGCAACACTGGCAGCGGTACTGCAGGCAGCGCCAATGGCGGCGGCGCCACAGGCGGTGCTTCCAGTGGCACCAGCACAGCCGGGGCCGGCGCGGGTGGTGCGGGTGGCGCTGGAGCTGTTGGAGCGGCAGGTACCGGGGCGACAGGAACAGGAGCGACCGGCACTAGCACAGCAGGTAGCGGAGCAGTCGGCGCCGCAGGCACCGGCGCGACTGGCACGGGTGCTACCGCAACCAGTATGGGT
>JANMKH010000452.1:0-1670 GCA_031371965.1 Sulfuriferula sp. | reverse complement strand
CCCTGCTCTGCCGCCTGCATCGCTAAAGCGCGGTGTACTTCCGGCGGAATACGAACTCTGAATTCGCCGCTGTAGTGTTTCTCGGCTAGAGGTTTAGGGATAGGTTCGCCGCTGGCTTGCATATCGGCTACTGCCTCAGTAACTACTTGCCGAATTCCTGCCAGCGCTGCTTCCGGGGCGGGTGCCAACCAGGACAGCGAGGGGAATTCCACGCACAATCCTACATGTTCATCGTCTTCTGGCGACCATGTAACACGGTAGGTATAGTGATCAACGCTCATTTTTGTGCTCCTTCAATTTGTCGATGGCTAAAAGCGCCTGCCGAACCTGATACGCCTTGGCTTTACCCTTGTCGTTCTGGATGTTCACGCGAGGATCGCCCGGCCAAGGTGTTTTGAAAATAGTATGGCTGGTACCAGATTGCCGCGGTTTCCCAAAAAATTCTTCGCACACATGGAGCAGGTCGGAGAACCGTACATTTGTCGGTTCCCGCCGCATTCTATCGAGAATTTTCTGAGAAGAAGGCATGTGTATACGGTACCAATAGTGGCACCATTATGTCAATAATTTAGTGCTTTGCAGGTATTCAAGCTTCGATTGCGTCTCGCACTCCATTTTCCGTCGCTCGCTCAATTCACACGCTAACCAGTCTGTGTTAAAAGTAATCACAGAAATCGAACACTCCTCATCGAGTATCCAACATGCAAATCTGGGTTGATGCCGACGCTTGCCCTGGCGTGATCAAGGAAATCTTATTCCGGGCTGCTGAACGCGCGGCGATAACCACCACGCTGGTCGCCAATACTCTGTTGCGCACGCCGGCCTCGCGTTACATTCGCGCGCTGCAGGTGCCGCGGGGTTTCGATGTGGCGGATAACGAGATTGTGCAGCGGCTGCAAGCGGGTGACCTGGTGATTACCGCTGATATTCCGCTGGCGGCGGACGTCATCGAAAAAGGCGGCCACGCGCTCAATCCCAGAGGCGAGTTTTACAGCAAGGAAACCATCCGCGCCTTGCTCACCATGCGCAACTTCATGGACGAATTGCGTGGCAGCGGTGTTCAGACTGGTGGCCCGGCGGTCTTTTCAAATAGTGACCGCCAGGCGTTTGCCAATCAGCTGGATAAGTTCCTGGCGCGTAAACGCCAGCCATAATCCGTAGAGCTATACCGGCATCGCCAGCTTGTCGTTAAGCCTTAGCCAGCCGCGCGCCACGCGGTACAGCACCCATAGCCCGGCGATGGAGACGACCGCAATCGCCAGTGGAATGCCGATCAGTGTAAACACCAGCAGCCATGCCACCACCACCCACAGCAAGGCAAACCAGAAAGTGCGGATCTGCCAGCGGAAATGCGATTCCAGATAGGTGCCGCGCGCCTCGCCGCGCTTGATATAGTTGAGCACCACTGCCAGGATCGACGGCCAGCCGGTGAGGAATGCCGTCACGATCAGCATCGGACTCAACAGCCCGGTGATCACGGTGAAGGCATGCAGACCATAGATCACATGGGTGATCGTCACCAGGCCATCTGCCGGCGTCTTGCCGGACTCAATCATGTTTTCCGCCATCTTGGACTCCAGTACACAGATTTGAGCGAGCTTCAGTATAACGCGTGCGTCATGGCTCTCCACTTTTACCAGTGCAATGCCCGGTATTGCGAGGTCTTTTTG
>JANMKH010000425.1:0-2562 GCA_031371965.1 Sulfuriferula sp. | reverse complement strand
CCCTGCTGCTGGTGCAGTCGCCAACACGCAAGGTTTTGCAGCATTTTTTGAACGAGTGGATGGTACAACTGTATGCACTCAAGGCAAACAACATACGCTGGAATCTGGACGTGGATCCACTTGAAATCTGATTAGGTGCTGGGTGTAAGTACGAACCCTTAATGGCTCGGGGAGAAATAGATCGCGAGGAGTACTTGCAGGCTTGAGCAAAACCAGGGCAAGTAGCAGCCTACGATTTCGGCGACGGCGGTGGCGATGAACAAGGCCGTTGTTTTGGCCAACTCCGCGATCACTCATGCGCCTTTCGATTAGACAAGCTGGTGTTGCCGTCGGACGGGTGGCACGCGCACGCCTCGCCGTGGGCGGCCGCAACCAACTCTTGCAAAATTCCGCAGTCTGCCGCCCGGTGGCCGGCATCGCATTGGGTGCGAAGCCGAGCGAGCTGTTTTTCCAGCGTTCGGAGCGATTTGAGCTTGGTGCGCACGCGAGCAAGATGCTCATCAAGCAGGTGGTTCACGTCTAAGCAGTCGGCGTCGGGCTTCGACGTAAAGTCGAGCAGGCGCTTGATATCTTCCAGCCCCATGTCCAGCGTGCGGCAATGCCGGATAAAATTTGCCCGTTCAATCGCATCCTGCCCATAGGCCCGGTAACCGTTGGCCTGACGGGCAGGTAGCTGCACCAGCCCGACGCGTTCGTAGTAGCGCAGTGTTTCAACCCCGATGCCAGTAAGTTTTGCCAATTCCCCAATGCGCATGAGTCCCTCCCCGTAATAATTCGATCATTTTAATCGCTTGACCATGAAGTCGCTATAGGGTTTAAAGTCCTTGTATCTTACTCACAGATCAAGTTAAATACCCAACTATGTCTGCCGCGTTCCGACGAATTGTTCAGTTCCTGCTGATCACCTTGGTGATCAATGGGGGCGGCTGGACGTTCAATCGCGAAGCCGTGGCTGACGCGTTCCTCATGGAGGCGTCGCAAACGGCACTCGCCGATGATGAATCGTCCACTGAGCAGTCCAGCGATGGAAAACCCAGCCTCAAGGGCGTGGTGTGCAACCACTGGTGCCACGCCGTGGATCATTTTGTCGGGATTTTTCCGCTGCATCCTATCCTCCAGGCGGCGACGCCTGAGGATTACTTCGTCTTTTTGCGTACCATCGTTCCCCCCTCTCTTCCCGAAGGCCGCTATCGGCCCCCGCGTCTGTTCTCCTAAATCTGATTCAAATCATGTTGTGATTTTGTCTTGAGTGCACGCTCGCCTCAAGCGAGCTGCTGTGCATGCATCAGAAGGAGTTATCGTGCAATTCGTCACTATTTACCGCAGCCTGCGCAGCCGGATGCGGCTGATGCGCCGCCTTATCGGCGTGCCATTGTTACTCGCATCGCTTTATCCAATTTCAGCCCTGTCGGCTCCGCTCACTCTGGAGCAAGCCTGGCAACAGGCTGAACAGGCCAACCCGGCATTGCGCGCTAGCCAGGCGAATCTTGCCGCGGCGCAGGGCGAGCTCACCGACGCCCGTGCGCCGCTGTGGAACAATCCACAACTCGCTACGGAGTGGCGCAAGCGCACTATTCCTCAAACGGCCAACCCCGCCCGGAGCAACCGCGAGTGGACGGTCGGGCTGGCGCAGACTTTCGAAATAGCCGGACAACAGGGCAAGCGCCGCAGCGCAGCGGAGCAGTCTCTTGCCGCGACGCAAGAGGTGATCGCGGAAACCCGGCGTCAACTGCGCGCGGAAGTGGAGCAGCGCTTCGTGCAAGTGCTTAGCCTGCAACTGCGCATTCAAATGGAAGAGCGGACGCTCAAGCTCATCCAGGAGGCAGCGACGGCGGTCAGAAAACGCGTCGCGGCGGGTGAAGACAGCCGCCTCGATGGCAATCTCGCCAAAGTGGAAGCGGAGCGCGCACAAAACCAGGTGTCTGTGTTGCGGGAGCAACTGGTCCAGGCACGGGCCGAGCTGGCCACCTTGCTGCAACTGCCGGCCGATAACTTGCCCGAAGTCGGCGGATATCTCGATCCCACCCCTGCTTCGTACACGTTGGATAGCCTGCTTGCTTCGGCCGCAGACCGCCCGCTGCTACGCGCATTCGACCATCGGGAAAAAGCCGCCAGAAACCGGCTCGATCTGGAGCGCGCGGCAGTTTATCCGGACGTGACGCTGGGCCTCTCCAGCGCGCGCGAAGGCCCGGCTAATCCCCAAGACAGAATCATCGGTTTGAGCGTCTCCCTGCCGCTGCCGCTGTTTCGCCGCAACGCCACCGGGATCGGGCGTGCGACCACCGAGCTGACCCAGGCGCAGGTGCAGCAACAGGCCGGGCAACGCGACGCGCGCGCTCAGGTGCTGGCGCTGTGGGAGCGCTGGGAGAATCTGCAAACGCGCGTCAAGCGGCTGAGCGAATCGGTGCTGCCGACCCTGCAGGAAAACCAGCACCTATCCTCCGTTTCCTTTGGCGCCGGCGAGATCGGGCTGCTGCAATTGCTGCTGGTCAACCGCCAGGTACTGGACGGGCAGCGCGACCTGCTCGACGCCCGAACCGATTTGCGTTTGACCCAAGTGAC
>JANMKH010000396.1:0-1571 GCA_031371965.1 Sulfuriferula sp. | reverse complement strand
CAGCCCGATTCATGCCGGCGGATACGGCACACTACGCCCACCAAAAAACGACGGTCAAAGTTGATCCCGATCAAGCTATTGATTGCCACTGACACACCATCCGACGTATTCAGGGAAATACCCACGCCCTCCACTCCCTCGTCGCGTACCCGACAGCGCTGCAAATTTGGCGAATTGTGGGGCCGCCGCGCCACATGGCGATCAATCCGGCTACGGATATCGTCAAAGCCAAGAAACAGTTCGGTCTGCTTTCCAATTATCTGGCGTGGATGCTGTCGCATGGGCGGCGTTCCGGACCAGTCGTTTACCACCCTGCGCCACAATACCTGACGCCAGCCATCCTGATCCTCCATATCCGCCTGCTCATGTTCGGCATGCATGGCAGCCAACATTAATCCGGTACCCCAATAGCGATAACTGCCCGGTTCGTTAAGCATGGCCAGCGGCCTGGGCGGATTGCCCGCTTTCAGGTTAACGCCATAGCGGTGTTTTTCGGATATCAGTGTACGTTCCAGCAATACACTCTTGCTCCAGCGGGCTATCCATTCGTCTGTCTGCTCGATCTCGCGCGGTTGCAGCGTATCGGGTCGCAGGCTATGCAGCATTTGCGGGCGCAGATATAAAGTTTCGCTGCTGGTATCAGCATGCTCCATGCCCGGTAATGGCATCGGTGTGCGGGCAAACCCGTATTTTTCGGCTACCGCATAGAGCCTGTGCAGGCGCGCCCAGAAATAAGGAGGAATTACCTGGTAGCGCAACCACAACCATTTCATCTGCATCGCATGATGATAGAGCGCCCGTTGGGTAAGCAAGGGCAACAGCGCATCCAATCTGGATTCCGGATGACTGATCAGGTAAGCGACACCTTGCAGATGAATTTCACTCATCTCTTCCCAATAGCCACTGATGGTCGCCAGAAAGCCGCCGCTCACACTGGAAACGTAAGGAGGCAAGGCCAGATAATGCTGCGTCAAACGATTGATGATGGGTGCAGAGAAATTGTCCTGGTAGAGCAGGCTCTCTATATTGGAACGATTCCATTCCACATTCTTTTTTCGTGCCGCTACCAGCGTTTGGATCAGATGCTCGACGGACTCGCAGATTTCATGGGCGGTATGGTTTTCCAGGTCAACCTTGGCCGGTGCAGTCAGCCCGTTTCCCGCCGCGGGAAACAGCTTGGCAACAAACGGGAGACTGCGGATATCCACAGGCGAATATTAACTGTTAAAACGCCGCGACAGTTCCAGAACGCGCAGACCAGCGCTGGTATCCTGTTTGCCCGCCTGCTTGATGGCTTCTGCAAATCCGGCAAAAAATGCCGGCAATGCTTTCACCACAAGCGCCTTGCGCAGGCGGCTCACACCCTGGATCGGCCATTCTGCACGGCAGTTGGCCTCGGGGGCAGCCACGCATATTTTCATGCTCCAGGCGGGCTGGTGAATCTTCCATTCATGTTCACGCACCACCATCTGATGCGCCAACGGTGTTTCCACGCCCACATAGGGGCCATGGAACTCCACCTGCACCGCTGCACACAACCCTGCCAACGCATGATCGAGATGGGTGAGCGC
>JANMKH010000394.1:0-6096 GCA_031371965.1 Sulfuriferula sp. | reverse complement strand
AATTCAAAGTCAAAGATAAATACCGGGAGAGTAAAAATGGCTGAAATTTTCGACCCACGGCAGAATTATCTTCTCGCTGCGATGCGCACGGAAGAACTCGAGCGAATTGCTCCACATCTTGAACTCGTGTCCATGCCCTATACAGAAATTCTGTACGAATGTAATGAAGCATTGCGATATGCCTATTTCCCTACCAGTGCCACAGCTTCACTCCTCTGCAGCCTTGAAGATGGGGTATCTGTGGAAGTTGCGGTAGTGGGGAATGAAGGCGTTCTGGATGTTTCAATTTTCATGGGATATAACGCGGCACTCACCATGGCAACCATACAGACTGCCGGTCACGGCTATCGCTTGCCGGCAAAAGTGCTGAAACGGGAATTTGACCAAGGCGGATCATTGCAGCATCTGTTGATGCGTTATACCCGTACCCTCATCATCCAGATGGCTCAGACGACTGCCTGCAACCGCCGCCATTCCGTGGAGCAGCAGTTGTGCCGCTGGTTGCTGTTGAATTTTGATCGTGTCCATTCTGGTAGCCTGGCCATGACACAGGAATTAATTTCCAATATGCTCGGGGTGCGCCGCGAAAGCATTACTGAAGCGGCGCGCAAGCTGCAAACAGATGGCCTGATTAGTTACTGTCGTGGGCACATTAAGGTCCTGGATAGACCAGGCTTGGAAACCCACGTTTGTGAGTGCTATGACGTCGTGAAAAAAGAGTCGGAGCGGTTTTTCTCCGACTTGAAGATCGCGCACTTTGCGGGAGAATCAGCCCACTGTGTTCGGTAACCGGGAGCGCAAGTCCGCCGTCGAACCAGGATGCCCAGGCGGCGCATCCTCTGCCCAGGGATAAAGTCAGGCTGTCTTTTGAGGTCTCTTCGTGAAGCCAGGGATACAATTCAAGAATGTAATGTTGCTGTCGCGGGAAGCTAATGACCGACTTAATGTAGCGGAGTATCGTTCAGTTTTTTCATGAGTTCGTTGTGTCCGTTCACATCGAGCTTATCGTATATCTTGCGTACATAGTCTGTCGCCGTATGCTTGCTCACGTGCATACGCTGCGCAATCATGCTGTGGGAATGCCCATAAGAGAGCAACAGACAAACTTCTCTTTGTCGGGCGGTCAACGGTAGCGTGCGCATATTGCGCATCAGCTTAAGCGGCAGCGGTTCGTGGCGCTCGATCATCACGGCAATCGAGCCGTTGGTTTCGCCGTCGGTGCTTAACGGATAGGCGCGAAATACAAATTCACCCAAGGCATGCGGTTGCCGCAGCATGGGCCCCGGCTGGGGCCGGCCCCGCAAGATACCGCGCAAATTGACGCACAAGCGCTTAAGTGCCGGGGAATCGAGACTCGGCGCCTCGCGCTTGGTTCGCCCAGGGTGCGTGGCCAACAACAATAGGCGCTTGCCTTCGGGGCAGAATTGCACGATCTGGTCATGGCTATCGATAATCAAGGTGCCGGACTCGCCGCTCGGCGCCAATTCACCACGCAGATCGCGCGTACCGCGCAGGCCGTGCGCGATATAGGGAATCAGGCTGCGCAAGTTCATCTCATCCACGTCGCTAAACGGCTTTTCGCCGGACCCGCGGTTGAGGACGACGGATCCCAGGCCACGGCCATTCTCCCAAATGGTCGCTTCGATAGCGCAACGTATATTGTTCGGGCGCAACAATTCGTTGAAGAGTTCACTCGACAAAAAGTCCGGGCCTAATCGCTCCGATTTGCCCCATCCGCGACCGACACGCATCACTTCGGAAAACCCGAGTTTAGTTACCTGCACTTCCTTGGAATTGTAGAATTCCTTGAAATAAAGCGACTGCAGTGAATACAGCCCGCTATTTTCACAATACACATTACTCATCTGATGATGTTCGTCCGCCCAATGGAACAGGTTGGACGCGGACGGAATAAACGCATGCAAGGCGCGCAGCAGTTCCGGCATGATGATCTGCCCGCCCAGACCCAGACAGCAGAGCTGGCGTATATAGGAAACCGCAGCGGCATTTTTCATTGTGTCCGTCCTATTCCAGGGATCAATGACCGGCTTGTCCCCAGTCATTGTCAGGTTCGCCAATTTCTTTGCAAGTAGTCCTTATGACCTAGCCAAATGGCCTATGCGACTGCCCCCTCACGAGGGGGCGGATTAAAAGGGGCGATTCCTTATATTTGCATCATGGCATTCATGCCAAACACCAGCGTAGCGCAATGAAATCCGTAACTCACTACCTTGGACTTTTATTGTTATGTATTCATTACGACACGATCCCAGTTACGGATATTTACCGGGCACTGTGTTTGCTCGATTATTAGGAGAGATGCGATGAAACGCAATTTAGGAAAATGCAGCACATTAATAATGTTGCTTGCTTTGACTGTTGTTCCCGTGTCAGGAATTGCTAGTGAGGACTGTCGTCTGGATGATGGCACCTCCAAAGAGGGTGTCTATGGGCCTGCCGAGTTACTTCCGCCGTGCTCTGAACAAGCCGAGGCGACACGGGATATCCCAGTTTCCCAAGCGAATGAAACTAACCGGGATCCGCTTGCACAAAAGATAAGCATTGTTCCGTCGCGGGACGAATTCCGGGATAAGCCCCGGTGAAGTAGTTAAATACCCAGGTTTCCGGGTGCAGAGCACAAGTCCCAAAACCTGCATTACACCAGCGATCACGGCGGCAGTATCTCCCGCCAGTTTGTGTGCGCTGTGAGCCTTGTGGCAAAAAAAAGCTTCTAAGCCGTCAGCATCAAGCGTCCCCGCGCAATGGCTGCTCTCACCTGAGCGGGAGCGGTTCCGCCGATATGGTCGCGGCTGTTCATAGAGCCTTCCAGCGATAGTACGGCGTAAATATCCGCTTCCACCAAGGGCGAGAACTTCTGCAAATCCGTCAGCGATAAATCAGCCAGATCGCAGCCTTTGGTCTCCGCATGGCGCACCGCCAGCGCCACAGCTTCGTGTGCGTCACGAAACGGCAGACCTTTTTTCACCAGGTAGT
Source organism: Sulfuriferula sp. (assembly GCA_031371965.1). GTDB lineage: Bacteria > Pseudomonadota > Gammaproteobacteria > Burkholderiales > Sulfuriferulaceae > Sulfuriferula. The sequence goes on along the minus strand of JANMKH010000394.1, from coordinate 3,102 downwards.
CGGCGAGATCGGTGGCGGTGGCAAATCCTTGCAACGCTGCGGCACGCATGGCTTCGGGTTTGACGCGGATGCCGGGCAGCATTTCAGCGACGATGGCTAGCGTGTCAATCAGCGTGTCTACGGTATCGAACAGCGGCTCCTTGTCTTCCTGGTTGTCCTTGTTGTAGGCCAGCGGCTGGCCTTTCATCAGGGTGAGTAGTGCCACCAGGTGACCATTGACGCGTCCGGTCTTGCCGCGGATCAGTTCCGGCACGTCCGGGTTTTTCTTCTGCGGCATGATGGAGGAGCCGGTACAGAAGCGGTCGGCCAGATCAATGAAGCCGAAGCGCGGGTTCATCCATAGAATCAACTCCTCGGACAGACGCGACAAATGGGTCATGATGAGGCTGGCGCATGCGGTAAATTCGATGGCGAAGTCGCGGTCGGAAACGGCGTCGAGCGAGTTCTCGCAGACGCCATCGAAGCCCAGTTCGCGCGCCACCATGGCACGGTCAATCGGATAGCTGGTGCCGGCCAGCGCGGCAGCCCCCAGCGGCAGGCGGTTGACGCGTTTACGGCAGTCGGCGAGACGCTCGGCGTCGCGCTTCAACATTTCAAAATAGGCCATGAGATGGTGGCCGAACGACACCGGCTGCGCCACTTGCAGGTGGGTGAAGCCAGGCATCACTACCTCGGCGTTGGCTTCGGCAACGTCCAGCAGCGCGCTTTGTGCCTGGCGGATGAGGCCGAGAAGGCCATCGATATTGTGGCGCAGGTAGAGGCGGATGTCGGTCGCCACCTGGTCGTTGCGCGAACGGCCGGTGTGCAGGCGCTTGCCCGCATCGCCGACTTTGCTGGTGAGCGCTTTTTCAATGTTGAGGTGGACGTCTTCCAGATCCAGCAACCATTGGAACTTCCCGGCATGAATTTCCGCGCGGATCTCGGCCAGGCCGCGCTGGATGGCGGCGAGGTCGTCAGCACCGATGATGTGCTGATGAGCCAGCATGGCGGCGTGAGCGAGTGAACCCTGGATATCGAACTCGGCCAGCCGGTAGTCGAACCCGATCGATGCGGTGTAGCGTTTGACGCGCTCGGATACCGGTTCGGTGAAACGGCCTGACCATAGCGGCGGGGTATCTTGCGGTGTCTGGGACATATTGGGGAACCTGATCAATAAAGGGGTTCGGCCAGAAAACTAAAGGCGGGAGAGTTTTGGCCGAAGACAGCACAATGCTGCACAATACCCGGATTATGCCAAAGCCTACCGCCTCCGACTATCCCGCCCAGTTACCGGATTTCTGCAATCTGGGCATTACCTTGCGCATTCTAGTCGGGGTCGAGGGACTGACCCTAGCGGCGGCCTGGTTGCGTGCTGATGCACTGGGTAGTGTGTGGCGCCTGTTTGTCGAGCAGTCGGTGGTGGTACAGCCGGCGCTGTTGGTGATGCTGGCATTGCTATGCCTGGGCAAGCCTTGGCTGGTGCGTCTGTCCTACAAAAAAGGCGTGGTGGCGGTGCTGCTGCTTGCGCTGGTCTGCCATGCCGGAGTGAAAGGCATGATGGCAAGACTGTTTGCCGACACCGCATTGTATGGTTTTGGCGTGCGCGATGTGATCAACGTGATCCTGGTAACCGGCATGTTGCTGGGCTATTTTTACCTGCGTGGAAAAGCGCTATCCCCGGCCTTGTCCGAAGCGCGTTTACAGGCATTGCAGGCGCGCATACGCCCGCATTTTTTATTCAATAGCCTGAATGCGGTTCTCAGTCTGGTGCGCAGCGAGCCGCGCCGCGCCGAGCGGGCGCTGGAAAATCTGGCGGATCTGTTCCGCGTATTGATGGCGGATAACCGCCAGCTGGCACCGCTGGCCAGCGAAGTGGCATTGTGCAAACAATATCTGGAGCTGGAAGCATTGCGTCTGGGTGAGCGTTTGCAAGTGGCGTGGCATATCGACAAAATGCCCGGTGACGCGCTGATACCGCCATTGATATTGCAGCCATTGGTGGAAAACGCGGTGTATCACGGCATCGAACCCGCCAGCCAGCCCGGCGAGATCAGCATCAATCTGTATAGCAGCGATGGCCAGGTACATCTGGTGATCAGCAATCCGTATCAGCGCGAAGGGCGCCATCACGGCGGCAACAAGATGGCAATGGGTAATATCAAAAACCGCCTGATGCTGCATTTCGACGTCGAAGCCAGCCTCAAGACCCAGGTGCGCGACGCAGCTTATCAGGTGCATATCACGCTACCTTATCGGACTGCCTCGAAATGAGCGCGCCATTGCAGATACTCATCGTGGACGATGAAGCCCCGGCGCGGAATCGTTTGCGTGACCTGCTGACGGATTGTGCTGCAGAGCTGCCGACCATGGTGGTGGGGGAGGCCGCCAATGGCGTACAGGCGTTGCAAGTGCTCGAACACACTGCGGTAGATGTCGTGCTGCTCGACATTCGTATGCCGGTGATGGACGGGCTTGAACTTGCCCAGCATCTGGGAAGGCTGGATACGCCACCCGCCGTGGTATTTGCGACTGCCTATGACAGCTATGCCATCCAGGCATTCGAATTGAGCGCGGTCGATTATCTGCTCAAACCGGTACGCAGCGAGCGGCTGGTCGCCGCGCTGCGCAAGGCGCATGCGCTTAATCCCGCCACTACTGCCTTACTGCGCCAACACCATAGCGAAGCACGGCGGTTTCTCAGCGCATGCGAGCGCGGACGGATTTTGCTGGTGCCGGTGGAAGAGGTCATTTATCTGCGTGCCGAGCAAAAATATGTGGCTGCCCGTACCCTGAGCCATACTTATCTTCTGGATGAGTCGTTAATTAACCTGGAGCAGGAGTTCGGTGAGACATTCGTGCGCGTGCACCGCAACAGCCTGGTGGCGCGTAATGCCATCGAGGGGTTTGTGATTCGGCCTGGTGAAAGTGAAAGCACGGAGCCGGCTGGCTGGGTGGTGCTGCTGAAGGGGCTGGATGAGACCCTGCCGGTCAGTCGCCGGCAGTATGCGGTTATCCGTCAGTTCAAGCGCTGAGGCGATTTATTACTGGCAATCTTGGTCAGTCCGGCATCAATTGCGGCATCCAGAAAGGCACCGTAGTAATCCACCGTTCCCAAACCGATGA
>JANMKH010000364.1:0-3062 GCA_031371965.1 Sulfuriferula sp. | reverse complement strand
CATGTCTTTCAGCGCATTTTGCATCAGGCGCTGGGTTTCCATTTCCAACAGCGATTTTGGCACCTCAATTTTAGTGCTGTCCAGAAACGCCTGCATGACTTGTTCCTTGAGCCTGGCATGAATACGATTTTTTACTTCCCGCTCAAGATTTGCCTGGATTTCGGCGCGCATTTTTTGCACATCGCCGTCGGCAACACCCAGACTCGTGGCAAACTCTGCATCCACTTCCGGCAATTTCGGTGTCGCAATATCCGTGACAGACACTTCGAACGTCGCCGTTTTCCCAGCCAGTTCCTTGGCCTGATAACCTTCTGGAAAAGTCACGTCAAAAGACTTGTTTTCACCTGCTTTCACATCAACCAGTGCAGTTTCAAACTCCGGTAGCGTGCGTCCCTCACCCAGCACGACTCGAAAACCCTTAGCCTCGCCGCCCTCAAAAACAGCACCATCTATTTTTCCGATATAGTCCAGGGTAACCAGATCGCCAGACTGCGATGCACGGTCGACGGTATTGAATTGGACACGCTGTTTGCGTAACACATCCAAAGTCTTGTCCACATCGGCATCGCTTACCGTGACCACAGGCCGGGTGATCTTGGCGGAACTGACATCGCCCAAGGTGACTTCAGGATAGACCTCGAACGTGGCAGAAAATTCGATGGTTGCCTTATCTGTCGCGTCGGTTTTGGGTTCTATACGCGGATAGCCAGCCACTTTGAGCTGGTGTGCCTGAATCGCTTCCATAAAACTTTTCTGCACCGCGTCGCCAAGCACCTCCTGATGTATCTGTCCACCGTATTGCTTGGTAACCAGGCTCATGGGTACTTTGCCGCGGCGGAAGCCATCCAGCTTGGTATTGCGGGCAATGTCGCGGAGGCGGTTACTGACCTCGGTTTCGATTTGTTGCATCGGCACGGCCAGATTGATACGACGTTCCAGAGTGCTGATTTGCTCGAGGTTGGCTTGCATTGGGGAAATCCTTACTGACTGATGAATAAGTTATAAATTCTGGTGCGAAAGGGGGGACTCGAACCCCCACACCTTACGGCGCTGGAACCTAAATCCAGTGCGTCTACCAATTCCGCCACTTTCGCAAACCGCCAAGTGTAATATAATTGCGCCTTCGCTGTCAGCTTCTATGCCCAATAGCCCCATTTATCGATGCCATTGCTCGCCACCTTACATGTCTGTTGGTCATTACGAAAATTTTCCAGTTGCGTCCATTCTGCTACCACGCCGCCTGCGCCATCCGGTTGCGGTCATTTACCGTTTTGCGCGCAGCGCAGACGATATCGCCGATGAAGGGGACACGACTGCGAAGCAACGCCTGGCTGCACTCGATGCTTACCGCGTGGAATTAAGCCGCATCGAAACACATCAACCTCCCCTCACCCCATTATTCCGGCAACTGGAAGTCGTCATCCGCAAACATGCCCTCCCTTTGCAGCCGTTCCGGGATTTACTCGACGCATTTTCGCAGGACGTGGTCAAAACCCGCTACGCTCATTTTGGCGAGGTAATGGAATATTGTAAAAAATCCGCCAATCCGGTGGGTCGTTTGATGCTGGCGCTGTATGGAGAAACCGACACTCGCAGTGTAGCTTATTCAGACGCCATCTGTTCCAGCCTGCAACTCATCAATTTTTTGCAGGATATAGCGATCGACTATCAAAAAGGCCGCGTTTATCTCCCGCAGGACGAGATGGCGAAATACCATGTGGACGAAGCACAGATTGCCGACCATGACGCAAGTGGGTTGTGGCAGCCATTCATGCTGGCGCAGATCGAGCGAACCCGTAAAATATTGCAGGGTGGAGCACCGCTGGGCAAAGTGCTCAAAGGCCGCATCGGACTGGAGTTACGCATGATTATCATGGGCGGCGCCACCATTCTGGAGAAATTGCATAAAACCCGCGGCGATATCTACACCCAGCGCCCGCTGTTGAATGCCGCTGACTGGCTCAACATGCTTTACCGCGCCGTGCGCGCCAAATAGGACACCGCCTTGGATCCCAACCAGTACTGCCAGGACAAAGCCGCCGCCAGCGGTTCCAGCTTTTACTATAGCTTCATGTTCCTGCCGCCCCCCAAGCGCCGCGCCATTGTTGCGTTGTACGCCTTCTGCCGCGAAGTGGACGACATTGCCGACGAGTGTACCGACACCAATGTGGCCCATACCAAGCTGGCTTGGTGGCGCGCTGAGGTGGCTGACCTGTATCGGGGAGAACCGCATCACCCAGTGAGCCAGGCACTGGCGCCGGTCATCAAGCAGTTCGATCTGCCGGCCGAACAATTGCTGGAAATCATCGACGGCATGGAAATGGATTTGACTCAACATCGCTATGCCGATTTCAAATCGCTGCGGCTTTATTGCCATCGCGTGGCGGGTGTAGTAGGTGAACTATCTGCGGTAATTTTCGGCCACACCGAGCGCGCCACCTTGCGCTACGCTGCAGACCTGGGCCTGGCATTTCAACTTACCAACATTATTCGCGATGTTGGCGAAGACGCCCGTCGCAACCGTATTTATCTGCCAATGGATGAATTGGAACAATTCAATGTTAGCGCGGCTGACATCCTCAATGCGCGCGAAACCGATAATTTTCGCCAGCTGATGGAATTCCAGTACCAGCGTGCCCAGCATTTCTATGAGCAAGCCTTTGCCGCCTTGCCTCGTGCTGATCGCAAGGCACAGCGCACCGGGCTGGTGATGGCAGGCATTTACCGCACCCTGCTGGAAGAAATCCGCAGCGAGGGGTTCAAGGTACTTACCCAGCGCACCGCACTCACTCCGTTGCGCAAACTGTGGATCGCGTGGCGCACCTGGATGAAAGCTTGACACGGCACGTCGCCATTATTGGCGGGGGTTACGCCGGCATGGCTGCTGCTGTGACCCTGGCACAGCATGGAACAAAAGTGAGCGTGTTCGAGGCCGGAAAAACACTGGGCGGGCGTGCACGCCGAGTGACGTTAAACGATATTTGCGTTGATAACGGGCAACACCTGCTACTGGGGGCATACAGCGAGACATTGCGTTTGGTCGAATTGGTCGCGCCGGCAAG
>JANMKH010000362.1:0-2566 GCA_031371965.1 Sulfuriferula sp. | reverse complement strand
CATCAATGCCTGCACTACCGCATTGGTCAGGCCGTCGACCATTTCGCGGATGCGCGCCGACGCCGCAGCCTGGCCGCCGTGCACGGCAATGAACGCCTTGGTCATCGCCACGGCGATCTTGGAAGGCTCGAAACTCACCACTGCACCATTGCGCCGAATGATTTTGTAGTCGCCGTAGGATGCGGGCTGCGCTGGCGCAGCGCTACCTTCTGAAGGTTTGCGCATCGGGCTATCGGAAGAAATGGGAGTGGCAAGTTGCATGGGGCGTCTCCTTGGAATTAGTTTTAGTTACGAACAGGTTATACACAGCTTCTGCAATGGGTTACCCACAACATATAGTGGGTCGCTGGCAATAACCCAACAAATTGTAGTAATCCTGAGCTTTTATCGCAAGGACAAATTTTGTCTTTTTTTGTTGGTTTTTGGGGAATTGCTTTGGAATCAAGCAACTCGGGCACTACTAATTTTTCTATCCGATTGCGGTGAGCTGTCGAGTCTGGCTATGATGCATAAAAGGGGCTCATCATGACGACTAAAAATACTGCCATCCTGCTCATCAGTTGTCCCGACCAGAAAGGGCTGGTTGCGGGCATTGCGGATTTTTTATACCAGCACAACGCCAATATCCTGCACGCCGACCAGCACCAGGACGCAGAGCTGAAGCTGTTCCTGATGCGCGTGGAATGGGAACTGGCCGGATTCGATCTGGACCTGAAAGATTTTGAGCAGCAATTTGCGCCGATTGCTACCCGCTTCCAGATGCAATGGCGCCTGGCACATTCGGCCTACCGCCCCAAACTGGCGATTTTCGTGTCGCGTTACGACCACTGCCTGGCTGATCTTCTCTACCGCTATCAGGCTGGCGAACTCAACTGCGACATCCCGCTGATCCTGAGCAACCATACCGACACGCAATGGCTGGCCGAGGCCTACCGGATACCGTTTCAGCACATTGCGGTAAGCCGTGATGGCAAGACGGATGCGGAGAAAACCCAGCTCGCCCTGTTGCGCCACCACCATGTCGATTTCATCGTGCTGGCGCGCTACATGCAGGTGCTGTCGGCGGATTTCATCCGCCACTACCCGAGCCGCATCATCAACATCCACCACTCCTTCCTGCCGGCGTTTCACGGTGCGCGCCCCTACCATCGGGCGTTCGAGCGCGGCGTCAAGCTGATCGGCGCGACCAGCCATTACGTCACCGAAGTACTCGACGACGGCCCCATCATCGAGCAGGACGTGGCGCGCATCTCGCACCGCGATTCTCTCGATGACCTGATCCGGCGCGGCGCCGATCTGGAAAAAATCGTGCTGTCGCGCGCGGTGCGCTGGCACATCGAAAACCGCGTGCTGCTGTATGCGAACAAGACGGTGGTATTTGATTGAGGCCTGTATAGAAATAGGGGGTTGCGGAGTATCGGATTTGGATTTGGCTCGAAATCACGGTGTTGCGCATTTTTTGAGTTATTGCAGACCGAGTATTTTGCATTGTGGCGGTGATCGTCTCGGTTGTGCCATGAACGGTCCTTCTGAGAAGTTGCTGGGATGTCCGGTGTTCGATCCTAAGCAGTCTTCAACGTTTGAATTCACCGGCCTGCGCGGCTTTTAGCGCAGGCCGGTGGAATGATGGGTTGGCCCTACTGAGCGTTTGCTACGGCAGTGGTCCATTCGGCGATCTCTTTGATCGATGCAGATGGTGCGTTTATATGGTTTGAGCTCGGTTCATACAGCTTGGTACGGGGATTCTTGGGTAGAGCATCAATCACCTGTTGCTTGGCTTTAATGAGGCCCGGATAGTCGTTTGTAGGAACGATGTACAAGGCAGGAACGGCCGGATTCAAGTTTGTTACTGCAGTCATTTGGTTCATTGCTCCCTCCGGGTCAAACCAGCTCAAGTACGATGAAGGTGTTGTGACGATTGGATAGACTCCTTTTGCACCCTCATAATCAGACAGCCTTATTTTTTCATTGCTCTTCCCTTCGGCGATAAGCTTGCGTGCCAACGCCACTGACTCTGCCAACTTTTCCCGGAATATTGGACTGCCGACATTTCCTCCCGGCGCAATCGCAACAACTCCATCAACCACGTGCTTGCTGCCGAAATAGAATGCGAACAATCCTCCTTGGCTATGTCCTGCAACAAACAGTCTTTGGGCTCCCTTGTCGCGCAGTGAACTCAACGCCGATTCAACTTCTTTCTCAGCAGCACTGACATTGACATCGTAATCTCGCTGTCCAGACCAAGGCATTTCCAGATTTGCAACCAGGAACCCCTGCTCTTCAAGCGCAGAGGCTAGATCCGAGACATGCTTCGTCGGCGAACCACCCTTGCCGTGCATAAGCACGATTCCAATCTTAATGTGGCTGGTTTCAGCAATCGCTCTCAGCGGCAATAATATGCTCACAACTAAAAAGGTCACTGCGATCAGAAAGTAGCGTAAAGAGGAAGCCATGATTCTCTCCTTGGGAGGGGCCAACGAAGCTGTAGAAAAAACCCAGCCTACCCGGAACAAACCGGCCCATCAAGCCTCGACCACCAAATTGCCAAGGTTGAGCTGCTTGTTTT
>JANMKH010000351.1:0-4203 GCA_031371965.1 Sulfuriferula sp. | reverse complement strand
GGCGAACAGCACCAGCACCGCCAACCCGTTGCCGATCATGATCGCAACACGCACGCTGGCGGCCGAGTCCGGCACCAGCACGCTCTGGTCGTACCAGTTGGCGAGCTTCACCCCCGCCGGCAGTTGCGAGTGATAGGCGGCGAGCTTGGCCTGCACGTCGCGCGCAATCTGCACGCTGTTGCTGCCGGGCTGCTGGTAGATGTTGAACAGCACCGCCGGGCGGCCATCCGCATTCACCTTGATCCATTGCGGCACCACACCGTCGCTCACTTTCGCCACATCTTCCAGACGTACGATCCCGCTGGTCCCGCTCTTGATGACTGTACTGCCGATCTGTTTTACATTTTTCAGGCGTGCATCGGCAATCGCCAGATACAGCTTGTAATGATCCTCCAGCCGCCCCACCGCAGTGACCACACTGGCCGCGCTCAATGCCTGCGCCACGTCCGTCAGCGTCAATCCGTACGCCAGCAATCGCGCCGGATCCACGGTGACTTCGTACTCCTCCTGCGCGCCGCCGATTACCTCGATACGCGCTACGCCGTTGACACTGGAGAGCAGCGGGCGCAACTGATAACGCGCCAGATCATAGAGCGCCGTTTGCGATTGCGTTTTCGAGGTCAGGCTGTACGCCAGAATCGGGAATACCGTCGGGTCCATGCGCTTGGTCGACATCTGGGTTCCCGACGGCAGGTTCGGCAGGATCTGGGTAATCGCTTCATTTACCTGCGAGGTGGCCAAGCCCATGTCGATGCCCCAGTCGAAACTGATCGACACCTCCGCCGTACCCCGGCTGGTGGTAGAGCGCACATCGCGCACGCCGGGCACGCGCCGCACCGCCTCCTCCACCGGCTGGGTTACCGACAGCATCATCAGATCCGCCGGGCGGTCGCCCGCATCCAGCGATACCAGCACGCGCGGAAAATCCACGTTGGGAAACAGTGTCACCGGCAACTTGAATGCAGCCAGCGCGCCCGCCAGCGCCAACAAAACCAGCAGGAACAATATCGAGCGCCGATGCCCCTGCATCCACTGGGTGAAGTTCATTGGCCGCTCCCGCGAACCGCCATCCCATCCTGTAATTCATAATTGCCCAGGCTGACCACCGGCTGGTGCGTATTGAAACTGCCGCTCACTGCTACCACCCCGCCCTGCTCCAATCCTGTGTGCACATTTACACGGTGCGCCTTGCCTGCCTGAACCTGAAACAGATAGGCACCCTGCGCATCACGCAGCACAGCGGAACGCGGCACCACCCAGGCAGGTTGTTGGCCCAGCTGGATGGTCGCGTGCACACGTGTCCCAGCGATCAAACCACCACGGGGTATGTCCACCAGCACGTCGACAAACTGGGTTTGCGGATTGACCATGCCATACACCTGGGTCACCCGTCCGGTTACCCGGCGCGTGTCATTGAATACCGACGCCACGCTCACGGTCTGACCCGGATGTACGCGCGTCACGTCTTCCGGCTCTACACCCAGCACCACGCGTTGGCCGCCGTCACGCGCCATCTGCAGCACCGGCGCACCAGCAGCCAATCGATCGCCCTGCGCGGCCGAAATGCTCGCCACCACGCCGTCAAACGGCGCCGCAACGCGTTCCAGACTGCGCCCGTTGCCCATTTTTTGCTGGGCCTGCAAGGCTGCCTGGGCATCCGCCAGGGATTTTTTCGCCGTCCCCAGTTGCGATTGCGTGGCGAGTTGCTGGCTCACCAGTTGCTCGATACGCGCCACTTCGCCCGCGGCAAAACGCACGGCCACAACGGCCTGCTGATAGCTCAGCGCGGCATCCGTGCCGGTGCCGAACTCCAGCAGTGGGGTGCCTTTTTTCACCACTTGCCCGGCATTCACCAGCAGGCTGACGACTTGCCCGGCTCGCGGCAAATTGATGTTCTGCAGGCTGCGCGTATCCGGCGACACCACGCCATAGCCGGATATCGTGTCGGTCATCATCTGCTGTTTCAGCGCCACGGTTTGCACTGCAACGCTGGGGGGATCCGCTGCCCACACCGGGCTGACGGCAAGCAGCCAGCCCAGCAAAATCAATTCACGGCGCATGATTCGTTCTCCTGTTATTGGCTTGCGCGGGAAGGTCGGGGCCCAGCAGGGTTTCCAGCGCGATCTGTTGTTCCATCAAGGCCTCCTGCAAATTGATGGCTTCGGTCTGTTTATCCAGCAACGCAGTTTGCAAGCGCATATAATCGGTAGCGGCCAGATTGCCCGCTTGAAATGCTGCCTGAGCGCGCCGGGCAACGAGTTGCAGTTGCTTCACACCCTGGCGTGTGCGTTGCAACTGGGTTTGCAGCAGTGGTTGATTTTCCAGCGCAATGGCGACTTCGCTGTAGGCGCTGTTGAGCCGATCCTGGTATGCATCAAACAATTGTGTGCGAGTGGCATTTTCAATCGCGATATTGCCGCGGTTGCGGTTGAAAACCGGTAGGCTCAGGGTCAAGCCAAAACCCATGGTGTACAGGCCGCTGGTGTCGCGCGCCCGGGTCAGTCCGACATTGAGCGCCGGGAATTGTGCCAGCACTGCCCCGCGAAACTTTTCTTCCTGGGAGCGATAGCCTGCTTGCAGTGCCTGCAAATCCGGGCGCTGATTGAGCCGTGCGAGCAAATCCTTGTGTACCGCTGCGGCATCCATCAGCGTAGCGTGCGGCTCGCCTACCAACGACAAATGCGTGGTGGACAACAATCCCAACAGGCTATTCAAACTGGCCTGATTTTTCAGGCGGCCGCGTTCCAGATCGTTGATTTGACGCTCGACATTTTGCAACGCGATCAGGTCTGCGCTGGCCATATCGAGGGTGACATTGCCCGCCGCCAGCGCCTGCTGACTTTTTTGATAACGGTCGTCCAGTAGCTTGCGCGCCGTTTGCAACTGCGCCATCAGCGCTTCCTGCGCAGTAAGTTGGGTGAACAGCAGACGCGCCTGGCTCACCACCTGCCATTCCTGCCACAGCAGATCCAGGTTCACCCGCTGTGTTTCCGCCTGTGCAGCGCCTTTGCGCGAGGAGCGCAGCAGCAATGCGTTGACGTCGTAGTTCAGATTGAAGTTGAAGGCATTGGTATTGCCCACCGTGCCATTGGTGGGATGGTCGGCAGTGACACCCAGTTGGGGATCAGGCAACAGCCCGGCGGCGAAAGACTGAGCGCGGGCAATGCCGAGCGCATCTCTTGCCTGCCGAAGTTGCGGGTTGTTGGCGACAGCTAGCATCGCCACTTCGTCCATGTCCAGCCCGTCGGCGGGGTTGAAGGTGTGGCTGGACAGATTTCGGAACGGCAAGCGCGCCGGGTCGAGCGTGATCGATACCGCCGACTGCGGCAAATTCACCTGGTCGGGCAAGGGCCTGGGAGCGTAGGTGGCGCATCCTGATAACGCGCCCAGCAGCAAAATCAGCACAGAAGTTTTAAGCTGCATGGGTTTCCTTTTGATGTTTCAAGAACGTTTCCGGCCAAACGCCATGGCATACATACCTTCAATCATTTCCGCCAATTTATAACAGGCATTTTGCCCTTTTATAGTGTTGACCAACATTAGCACGCCGGTCGCCACGCCAAACGCTCCTACCATATCGAGCGGAAAATGAACCCCAAGATAAATCCGCGCCCATGCCACGAGCGGACTGATGGCTAGCAACACACCTGCGAGACGGCGCGCCAGGATCGAGTCGGTTGTCCATAATGCCAACCCCGCTGTGAGCAACAACGTCACGTGATCGCTGGGAAATGAGCTATCTGCAACATGCGGCAGATAGGTATGACCGATACCTGCCATGAATGGCCGTGGATGGAACCACAGCATTGCAATCAGTTGATTCACGCCCAGCGCGATCAGCCCGGCAACGAGCGCTTTGACTGCGGCGCGCTGATCCTCAAGCTTGCCGAACGACCACAATACGGTTAAACCAGCCGGTACCAGCCAGATCAACCACTCGGCAATGGCAGTCACCGTCCACAATGAAATGCCGTGCAAGCCTGCGGGTGCGTTGAACAGTAAAAACAGTTGCGTATTGAAGTGTTCCAGCATGGTCAATGCAGAGCGGCTTGTCGCCGCCCTGGCCGATGATGATAGGACTTGGGTAAACGCTTATTTCGTAGTGGATGCGGGAAGCAACTACCGCTTCCGCTGCAAACTGATGTAACTCACCAGACTCATGATGACTACCAGGAAAATCGCGCTGGTACCGACTGTACCCAG
>JANMKH010000333.1:0-2149 GCA_031371965.1 Sulfuriferula sp. | reverse complement strand
AGTGGCGTTGACGACATAACCAGATTTATCAAGCTGAAACTGACCATTACGCGCATAGGTAATGGTGCCGTTATTGCTCATTCTAAAAAACCCGCCACCGTTGATCGCCACGTCCAGCGGATTATTGGAAGCAGAGATATTACCTTGGGTAAACTGCTGGGCAACCACGGCCACCTTGGTACCTATACCCACTTGGGAGGCACCTGCGCCGGTCAGCGAATTGGCGTAAACGTCGGCAAATTGTGCCTGCGATTCCTTGAAACCGACCGTATTGGCGTTGGCAACGTTATTACCAATCACTTCCAGACTCTTTGACGCCGCATTCAAGCCGCTTAAACCTTGTTGAAAACCCATTTTGCTCTCCTAAATATGTACTTGATGCTGGTTCAAAGAATCTGCCGGATATCAGCCAGATTGACCGGGCCGAGACCGGGCACATTCAGCACCACGCCTTGACCACCACTTGCCACGCTTGCAACCTGGCCAAACGCCAGGCCATTTGCACTCACATTCTGGCCACCTTGAGTGGCACTGACTGTAAAGCTGTATTGACCGTTGGCGGCCGCCGCACCGCTATCGGTCGTACCATCCCATTGCAGAGCCAGCATGCCAGCCTGTTGCGCACCCAGATCCATGCTGTGTATCGCTCTCCCGCTCGCATCCTTGATGGTGACTTTTACATCGTCTGCCGACGTGGCTAGATCGATGCCGAATGGCGCCTGGCCATTGTTCAAATTCAGGCTGGATCCTGCTACCAATACCCCATGACCAATCATCCCTGCTGCCTGCAAAGTCTGGCTGGACTGATAGCTGCCAATCAGCGACTGCAAAGTGGTATTCATTTTCTCGATACCGGTGACCGTGGACAGCTGCGCGAGCTGGCTGGTCACCTGCGCGTTATCGAGCGGGTTGAGCGGATCCTGATTTTTCATCTGGGTGACCAGCAGCTTCATGAACGTATCCTGTGCGGCGGCAGCGGTACTCTGCGTTGCCGCGGCTGCCGGATTCATGGATGCCAGCAAGCTGGGGGCAACGGTATTGTTTTGCACGGTACTCATTTAATTCTCCTTGGCTACTGGCCGATGGTGAGGGTTTTCAGCAGCATGGTTTTAGCCGCATTCATGGTTTCCACGTTGGTCTGATAGGAACGCGACGCAGAAATCATGTTGACCATTTCTTCCACAACGTTGACGTTAGGCATGGCGACATAGCCCTTTTCGTCGGCAACAGGATTTTTCGGGTCGTAAACCATTCGGGGCGGTGAAGTGTCCTCGACCACCCCCAGCACCTTCACCCCGCTCGCCTGCGAACCGGCAACCGGCACCGCACTGAATACCACTTGCTTGGCGCGATAGGGCTGGCCAGTGGAACTGGTGGTGCTGTCGGCGTTGGCGAGATTGCTCGCCGTGGTATTAAGACGCTGCGCCTGTGCGCTCATGGCGGAACCAGCGACATTGAAAACATCGAATAGCGACATGATGATTACCCCTGTATTGCAGCCAGCAGACTCTTGATCTGCCCGCTGATCATGGTGAGACTCGCCTCATAGCGAATTGCATTGTCGGCGAACTGATTGCGTTCGGTATCCATATCCACGGTGTTGCCATCCACGCTTCCCTGCTGGACGCTGCGGTAAAGCAGTGGCGCACCGCCGGAGCTCGTTGTGCCCGGAGCACTCAGGTGAGCGGCGGAAGTCTTGGTCATCTCTGATGACGCCTGCCCGGCAGGTGTCAGCGCATTCTGCAAGGCGCTGCTGAAGTCGATATCGCGCGCCTTGTAATTAGGCGTATCCGCATTGGCGATATTGGATGCAAGCAATTGCTGGCGCTGCGCACGCAGGCTCAGCGCGGTTTCCTGAAAACGCAGGTATTCGTCTAGTTTCCCGATCATGGCAATCCCCGAAAATATGGTGCTAGAGAAAACGTGTAGTCATATAGCTATTACAGTTTCACAGCTCCGATCTTACGGCTGCACAGGCATCCGCAATTGCTTGATAAGCACCCATATCCGCAAGCTATTCCTTGCTTTGACTAAACGCTGACCCTATAAGATAGGCGGGTAATCAATTCGCTGGCCATCTACCCATGAAAACCTTGCTTGCCACGCTACTGTTAATGTTCATGCAAATTGCCGTCGCGCAAACCGACGG
>JANMKH010000306.1:0-5341 GCA_031371965.1 Sulfuriferula sp. | reverse complement strand
GCTGCCCTGCATCGTTTCTGCAACGATGATGGAGCTTGCCATACCCAATACAGTTAGCAGAGCGATGGCGGCCATGGCAATGCCCAGGCGCAACAACAAAGAACGTTCAAACAGTTTGGTAGACATGGTTATGACTCTCCTGCATCGCTGTGATGCTCCCGGTGCGCAAGTGTGCTGAGCCAGGTGGATAAAGCGGTGGGAAAAAGGTGTACCACCAAAAATGCCACAGTCCTTCACCCTCTGTATGCCATCTTAAAAAAACCAAGTTATAGCAATGGGTTATTCATGTATTTCGCATACCTCTTTGGTGGTATTCAGGTGCTTTTTGACGGGATTTCACGCATAGGCAGCCATCTTTCTCGAGCCTACACTGCGCTCAAGGTTAACAGGGTATCGATATCCATCGCAGGTGCAAGAAATGACGACACATACTCAAAAACAGGGCTTGGCTCTAGGCATGAGCACTTTGGCGTTTGCCTTTAACTTCGCCGTGTGGACCATGTTCTCCATTATCGGCATCAAAATCAAGAGCGAACTGGGATTGAACGAGACCGAATTCGGCGTGCTGGTGGCGACGCCGATCCTGACCGGTTCTCTCATACGTTTGCCGCTGGGAATTTTGAGTGATCGCTTCGGCGGACGGGTCGTCTACCTGGTGCAGATGATCCTGGTGGCGGTCTCGACCTATGGACTCGCCTTCGCCACCCAGTACTGGCAGTACCTGGTGGTCGGGCTGTTCGTTGGCTTGGCGGGTGGCGCTTTCGCCATCGGCATTCAGTACACCTCGGCCTGGTTCGGCAAGGAACGGCAGGGCACCGTCATGGGCATTTTCGGCGCCGGCAATGCGGGTGCCGCCATCACCAACTTCGTGGCCCCTTTGGTTGTGGTGGCCTGGGGCTGGCGCGCCGTCCCGCAAGTCTATTCCATTGCCATGCTGGTGATGGCGGTGGCGTTCTGGTTGTTGACCTCCACCGATCCCCGTCACGTGGAGCGCAAGGCCGGCCGGCTCAAGCACATCACCCTCGCCCAGCAACTCGCGCCCCTCAAGGATGCGCGGGTGTGGCGCTTCGGGCTTGCCTATTTCTTCGTGTTCGGCGGGTTCGTGGCGCTCGCCCTGTGGCTGCCCAAATACTACATTACCGAATACGGCCTGGACCTCAAGAGCGCCGCATTGATCACCATGATGTTCACTCTCCCTTCTGGCGCCATTCGAGCACTGGGCGGCTGGTTTTCGGACAAGCTGGGCGGCCGCACCGTGAACTGGTGGGTGCTGTGGATCTGTCTGGTGTGCCTGTTTTTCCTCTCCTACCCGCCGACCACCATGACCATTCACGGTATCAAGGGCGATGTCTCTCTGCACATCGGTCTCAATGTATGGGTATTCACCGTTTTGATCTTTGTGGTGGGCATCGCCCAGGGGTTCGGCAAAGCCAGCGTATACCGCTGCATCGCCGACTATTACCACGACAACATCGGCTCGGTCGGCGGGCTGGTCGGGGTGATCGGCGGCCTCGGCGGATTCAGCCTGCCAATTCTGTTCGGCGTGGCCGCGGACAGGATAGGCGTGCGCAGCAGTTGCTTCATGCTGCTCTACGGCTTGGTGGTGGCAGTAATGATCTGGACCTATTACGCCGTCAAGGCAGAAAAAATGGCGGTGCTGGCGAACAAGGAGGGCCTGCGCGCCGCGATGATGAAAGAAGAGTTGATATGAACGTGTCGAGATCCCACGAAAAATTCTGCGGCAACGATAACCTGGCAACGAGAATGAACGGAAAAGGAGAAACAAAATGGTCAGCCCAGCATTGAAGCCAAATCCAAAAAGCGAGGGCTATGTCATTACCGACTGGCGCCCCGAAGACGCAGCTTTCTGGGAGGAGAAAGGCAAGCGCATCGCCACCGGTAACCTGTGGATATCGATCCCCGCGTTGCTGCTCGCCTTTGCCGTGTGGATGGTGTGGAGCGTGGCGGTGGTGAACTTGCCCAATATCGGGTTCAAGTTCGACGAGAACCAGTTGTTCTGGCTGGCGGCTCTGCCCGGTCTTTCCGGCGCCACGCTGAGAGTTTTTTACTCGTTCATGGTGCCGATTTTCGGCGGGCGCCGGTGGACTGCCATCAGCACCGCATCGCTGCTGATACCGGCCCTGTGGATGGGATTCGCGGTACAGGATCCGCACACGTCGTATTCGGTGTTTTTGATCCTGGCTTTGCTGGCCGGATTCGGGGGCGGCAACTTTGCGTCGAGCATGTCCAATATCAGTTTTTTCTTTCCCAAGAGCCAGAAAGGCATGGCGCTGGGCCTGAACGCCGGCCTCGGCAACCTGGGGGTGAGCGTGGTGCAGTTCGTCGTACCGCTGGTGATTACGATCGGCGTGTTCGGTGCCTTCGGCGGCGAACCTCAAACCTGGATCAAGGGCGACGTGACGAAGACCATGTGGATTCAGAATGCCGGCTTCATCTGGGTGCCGTTCATTATCGTCTCCGCACTCGCCGCCTGGTTCGGCATGAACGATCTGGCGACGGCGCGCGCCTCGTTTCGCGATCAAGCGGTTATTTTCAAGCGCAAGCACATGTGGCTGATGAGCTGGCTGTATGTCGGCACGTTCGGTTCTTTCATCGGCTTTTCCGCCGGCCTGCCGCTACTGACCAAGCTGCAGTTCCCTGATGTGGACCCGACCCAATACGCCTTCCTGGGCCCCATGGTCGGCGCTCTGTTCCGTCCTGTGGGCGGATGGATATCGGACAAGCTGGGCGGCGCGCGCGTGACCTTCTGGACGTTCGTGGTCATGGCTGCGGCGGTGGTGGGGGTGATCTACTTCCTCGGCATACGCACCCAACCCGGCGCGTTCTGGGGTTTCCTGGCGATGTTCATGGTGCTGTTTCTCAGCACCGGTATCGGCAACGGTTCGACCTTCCGCATGATTCCGGCGATTTGCCTGAGCATGTATCTGCGCGAAGCCGAACTCCACGGCGATGCTGCCATCGAGTCGGTGGCGGCGAAGGAGTCCGGCATGCGCTCGGCAGCAGTGCTTGGGTTCATCTCCGCCATCGCGGCCTACGGTGCGTTTTTCATTCCGAAGAGCTTCGGTACCTCCATCGCGTTGACCGGCGGACCACAGGCCGCGTTGTATATATTCATCGGTTTCTACTTGAGCTGCATCGCCGTCACCTGGTGGTATTACTCACGCAAAAATGCGCCAGTCCCTTGCTGAGTCAAGAGATGGCAGACAGATATCACAGTCAGGAGCAAATAAATGAGCCATTTCATCGATAGATTGAGCTTCTTTAAGAAGAACGTTGCAAACTTCTCCGGCGATCACGGCGTCGTGACCCAGGAAGACCGTACCTGGGAAAACGGTTATCGCCAGCGTTGGCAGCACGACAAGATCGTACGCTCCACGCACGGGGTGAACTGCACCGGATCGTGTAGCTGGAAAATCTACGTCAAGAACGGCCTGATCACCTGGGAAACCCAGCAGACCGATTACCCGCGTACTCGCCCGGATCTGCCCAACCACGAGCCGCGCGGCTGTCCCCGGGGCGCCAGCTACTCCTGGTATGTATATAGCGCGCAGCGCGTGAAGTACCCGATGATCCGCGGCCGGCTGATGGAGTTGTGGCGCGAGGCGCGTCAATCCATGGAGCCGGTGCAAGCCTGGCAGGCCATCAGCCAGAATCCGGAAACCGCAAAGCGATATAAATCGGTGCGCGGACAGGGCGGTTTCGTGCGCGCCAACTGGGATGAAGTCACGGAAATGATCGCCGCGGCCAACGTGTCCACCATCAAGGATTATGGCCCCGACCGGATTATCGGGTTCTCGCCGATCCCGGCGATGTCGATGGTGAGCTATGCCGCCGGGTCGCGTTATCTGTCGCTGATCGGCGGCGTTCCATTGTCTTTTTATGACTGGTATTGCGATCTGCCGCCGGCTTCTCCACAGGTATGGGGCGAACAGACCGACGTGCCCGAATCCGCCGACTGGTACAACTCCACCTACCTGATGGTGTGGGGTTCCAACATCCCGCAGACGCGTACGCCGGATGCGCATTTCTTCACCGAGGTACGCTACAAGGGCACCAAAACCGTTGCCGTCTCCAGCGACTATGGCGAGATGGTGAAATTCGGCGATATCTGGCTGGCGCCCAAGCAAGGGACCGATGCAGCCTTGGCCATGGCCATGGGGCATGTCATCCTCAAAGAATTCCATCTGGACAAAAAGAGCGCATATTTCGACGGTTATTGCCGCCAGTTCACCGACATGCCGATGCTGGTGATGCTGAAGGAGCATAACGGCATGCTGGTGCCGGACCGGTTCCTGCGCGCGTCCGATCTGGATGGCAAGCTCGGGCAGGAAAACAATCCCGACTGGAAAACCATCGTGATCGATGAAAATACCGGCTATCTGGTCGCACCCAACGGCTCGATCGGTTTCCGCTGGGGACAGAGCGGCATGTGGAATCTGGAAATGCGCGATGCCGGATCGGGTCAGGAAATCAAATCCAGGCTCAGCCTGATAGATGTCAAGGATGCCGTTGTCGGTGTCGGCTTCCCCTATTTTGGCGGCACCGACGCCGATGATGTGCAGGTGCGCAACGTGCCGGTCAAGACCATCCGTGTTCACGATAGCGAAGTCAAGGTGGCGACGGTTTACGACCTGTTGCTCGCCAATTACGGCCTGGATCGCGGGCTGGGAGGCGGCAATGTGGCCACCAGTTATGACGACATGACACCGTACACCCCGGCCTGGGGCGAAAAGCACACCGGCGTGAAACGCGCTGACATTATCACCGTGGCGCGTGAATTTGCCGACAACGCAGACAAGACCCACGGCAAATCCATGGTGATCGTCGGCGCGGGGCTGAATCACTGGTATCACATGGACATGATTTACCGCGGCATCATCAACATGCTGGTGATGTGCGGTTGCGTCGGCCAGTCCGGCGGCGGCTGGGCGCACTACGTGGGGCAGGAAAAGCTGCGCCCGCAAACCGGCTGGACGCCGCTGGCCTTTGCGCTGGACTGGCACCGCCCGTCGCGGCAGATGAATGGCACATCGTTCTTTTACGCGCATACCAGCCAATGGCGGCATGAGAAGCTCGATACCAGTGAAATTCTGTCGCCCACCGGCGATGCCAGCGCTGCGGACTACCGCCTGATTGACTTCAACGTGAAGTCCGAGCGCATGGGCTGGTTGCCGTCTGCCCCCCAGTTGCAGACCAACCCGATCGAGGTGGTTAAGGCCGCAGAAGCTGCGGGCATTGATCCGGTCAAATACGCAACGGAGCAACTCAAGAACGGCACGCTGAAAATGTCCTGCGAAGACCCGGACAATCCCAAGAATTT
>JANMKH010000269.1:0-5081 GCA_031371965.1 Sulfuriferula sp. | reverse complement strand
GCGCTCACCAGCCAGCAGCGCGGCGACGTCCAATCCGCGCGCATATTGCTGGTGGAGGCTGCTCTTGCCAACCCGGACAACCCGCGCATTCCTGCTGATCTGGCAAAGCTGTTGATGTCCGGTGGCGAGTTACAGCAGGCGCACGACTTACTCACAGCTTTATCACCAACGCTGCGAGAGGATGCCGAAATAAGCCGGCTGATTACCCATCTCGATTTCATTCTCGCCGCCCACACCGCACCGCTTCCTGCTGATCTGTTACAACGCATTCAGGATGACGAAAACGACCTGGAAGCGCGCTACCAACTTGCTGCAGTGTGCCTAGTGGCGGACGATATGGATCCGGCCATGACTGAGCTTCTGGAAATCGTCCGTCGTGACCGTAGTTTTCGTCAAGATATTGGCCGCCGTGGTCTGGTCAGCCTGTTTGATCTGTTGGGTGCCGCGCATCCCCTCACCACGCAATACCGCCCTCTGCTCGTCAACGCATTGCACTGACCCATATGCTTACCCATGACTGGATCGGCTTGCTCGCCGGCACGCTCACTACCGTCGCTTTTATCCCGCAAGTGATCAAGATTTGGCGCAGCAAAAAAGCCGATGATATTTCCATCAGCATGTTCCTGATTTTTACCGTGGGCGTGGCGCTGTGGGTGGCATTCGGCATTCAGATCGGCTCGCTGCCGGTCACGCTGGCCAACGCGGTCACCCTAGTGCTGGCGCTTGTAATTCTGATACTGAAATACCGCTATCGAAAATAACGCCCACACCTGGCTACCCGGCTGGCCGGCCCATTCTTCACTGTTTGATTCGCTGCTGCCGCTGCCGACAGTGCTGACCACACCGGCGAACTGGCCGGATGCAGCCACGCTTACCCGGCTTGCCGCCGAGCGCGGCGTGGTCAACACTAACGGCCTGTCCATTCACTTCGTATCCGGCCATACCACCGGCCCGGCGCTGGCCTACGAAACGACCATCCACAACAGCGGCACTGCCCCCACTCGCAGTAACAATTGGCACGACTTCTTCAACGCACTGGTGTGGCTCAACTGGCCGCACACCAAGGCCGCGCTCAACGCATTGCATATCCGCGCCGGTATGTCGTCGGTGCGCAGCCGACCGCGTGATGCCCTGACCTTGCTCGACGAGAGTGGCGTGGTGGTGGCTTACTCCGAGCCTGCACTGTGGGATAACCTGGCGCGTTCCAACTGGCGCGATTTGTTTGTTCGGCAACGCGCCACCGTGCGCACTGCCATGCGCTTTTATCTGATTGGCCATGCGCTCCATGAAAAAGCGCTGGCGCCCTATCCGTCGATGACTGGCAAGTGCGTGCCCGTTTGGGTTCCAAATGAATTTTTTGCGCTGGACGCCGCACGGCAACGCCTGCAACTGGACGCCTTGCTGGCTCAACAGCTGTTGGCAACCCCACCGCAAACACCGGCACAGTTTCCGCCGCTACCGCTATTGGGTATTCCAGGTGTAACCACCGCCAGTGAGCATCCTGACTTTTACGCTGACACCCGGATTTTTCGCCCGCAGCGGGTTATTTAATAACTGGATTGTCCCTTGGGGCAGTCCAGGGAATAGTGCTGGGAGCACCGCGCACGTCAGAAATCTTTACACATGGCTTCCCCATCCGCCCGCAAGCAACAACCAATTATCATTAAATCAATATATTAAGATAAGTTGCACGATTCTTGCTTAGAAATCTTAAAGTCAGCTCAATAACGGTAGTGCAGTTCTTGCACCTGTGCCTTAACTTCCCGTGTCCGCACGCTAAGTAAAGGTAAAGCGATTTTTTCGCCATCTGGGCGAAATTTTAAAGATGCATAACGAATAATGCTTTAGGAGCGCAGTGATGAAAACATCAAAATACTTGTCGATACTGTCATTGGCAGTGATCGGAGCGCTTTACGGCGCCCCGCCAGCAGTGGCAACGCCAATACTGGGTTCGGATTTGGCGAGCTTTGCGGTTCTGGCCGCAGCTGGGGTGACCAATGTCCCGACGAGCACCATCGTCGGAAACGTCGGCGTCTACGCAGGCAGCGCGATCACTGGTTTTAACTCGTCACCAGGCGTTGCGGTGTCGGACCCGCAGGTGACTGGAGGACTGGTACACGCAACCACTGCGCTCGCGCAGTCGGCTCAATCTCAACTCACCGCCGCGATCACTAATCTTGGATCTCTAGGGTCAGGTACCCTATTGGCTGCGGACCTGACCCTTGCAGGAACCCTCTCTCCGGGCGTCTATACGGTTCCTGCGGGAACGACCAATTTGTCGGGGGTGCTCACTCTCGACGGCCAGGGCAACGCCAACGCGGCCTGGGTTTTCCAGATGCCAACCACGCTGATCACCTCGCCCAACTCGGTCGTAAACGTAATCAATACCGGTTCAGGTGCCGGCGTGTATTGGAATGTCGGGAGCTCCGCGACCATCGATACAAACACTACATTCTTGGGGAACATTCTCGCGCTCACTAGCATCGCCATGAACTCCACCGCAACAGATCTTTGCGGTAGAGCCTTGGCGAGTACTGGTGCCGTGACGTTGATTCAAAACAGCCTCTCCGGCATTTGCACGGGCATTCCGTCGAGCAGCGGAGGCTTGAGCGGCGGGCTTGATGTTACAACTACATCAAGTGGTGCTACGCAGGTCGCCTTTCGTCCGTACGCCTCCGTTCCCGAGCCAGCCACACTGGCGCTGCTGGGGCTCGGACTCGTGGGACTCGGATTCAGTCGACGTCGGCACGGTTGAGATAAACAGTCCGCTACAACAAAGCCCTGCTTCGGCAGGGTTTGTCGTTTGTGCGCCGCCATTGTGGAGCGAGCGATGGCAAAGCCGCCGTGATGGTAGCGGTGACGCACCTATTACAATTACCAGTCACCGAGCTAAAAATTCCTGAAAAGCCACAGCCTGCAGCGCAGGTTTCGCACAAGATTCAGGTTTTTCTCGCCCGAATCAGCGCATGGATCCCGGCGCTAGCGCACACAATCCACGTAATAAACTGGCCTGCCGTCCGCTTCCCCCTTCACCAGCCCGTGAATATCCGTCTCGAAGCCAGGGAAGCGTTCGTTGAAGTCGCGCGCGAATTTGAGGTAGCGCACGATGGTGGCGTTGAAGCGCTCGCCCGGAATCAGCAATGGAATGCCCGGCGGATAGGGTGTCAGCAACACGCTGGTAATGCGGCCTTCGAGTTTGTCGATTTCCACCCGGTCGATTTCACGGTGCGCCATCCGGGCGAAAGCATCGCTAGGCTTCATGGCCGGCTCCATGTTAGAGAGATACATTTCGGTGGTCAGGCGGGCGATGTCGTTGGCATTGTAGATACCGTGGATAGCGTCGCACAAATCCTTCAGACCCATGCGCTCGTAGCGCGGATATTTGGCGATAAATTCCGGCAGCACACGCCATAGCGGCTGGTTGCGGTCGTAATCGTCCTTGAACTGCTGCAGCGCAGTCAGCATGGTATTCCAACGGCCTTTGGTAATGCCGATGGTGAACATGATGAAGAACGAATACAGACCGGTTTTTTCCACGATGACGCCATGCTCAGCCAGGTATTTGGTAACGATGGCGGCAGGCATGCCGGAGTCGGCAAAGTCGCCGTCTACGTCGAGACCGGGGGTGATGATGGTGGACTTGATCGGGTCGAGCATGTTAAAACCCGGGGCGAGGTCACCGAAGCCATGCCAGCGTTCGTTGGCGCGCAGCACCCAGTCGTCGCGCTCGCCTACTCCTTCTTCGGCCAGGTGTTCAGGCCCCCACACCTTGAACCACCAGGAGTCGCCGAATTCGGCGTCCACCTTGCGCAAGGCGCGGCGGAAATCCAGCGCTTCCATGATAGATTCCTCCACCAGCGCGGTACCGCCCGGAGGCTCCATCATCGCTGCCGATACGTCGCAGGAGGCAATGATGGCGTATTGTGGGCTGGTGGAAGTGTGCATCAGATAGGCTTCGTTGAAGATGTCGCGATCCAGCGTGCGCGTCTCGGAGTCCTGAATCAGGATTTGCGAAGCCTGCGACAAGCCGGCCAACATCTTGTGGGTGGACTGTGTGGCGAAAATCATGGATTCCTTGCAGCGCGGCCGGTCCTTGCCGATGGCGTGCATGCCCTGGTAGAACTCGTGGAAGGTAGCGTGCGGCAACCAGGCTTCGTCAAAGTGCAGCGTGTCGATCTGGCCGTCAAGCAAGGCTTTGATAGTCTCTACGTTGTAGAGCACACCATCGTAAGTGCTCTGAGTAATGGTAAGAATGCGTGGCTTGCCCTTGGCGGCACGGGCGAACGGATTGGCGTCGATTTTTTTCTGGATATTTTCGGGCGTGAACTCGGACAACGGAATCGGACCGATAATGCCGTAGTGATTACGCGTCGGCGTCAGGAATACCGGGATCGCACCAGTCATGGTAATGGCGTGCAGGATGGACTTGTGGCAGTTTCGATCTACCACCACGATGTCGTCGGGCGCCACAGTGGAATGCCACACCATCTTGTTGGAAGTGGAAGTACCGTTGGTCACGAAAAACAGGTTATCGGCGTTGAAAATCCGCGCGGCATTGCGCTCGGAAGCCGCTACCGGGCCGGTATGGTCAAGCAGCTGGCCGAGCTCGTCCACCGCGTTGCAGACGTCGGCGCGCAGCATGTTTTCACCGAAAAACTGGTGGAACATCTGTCCCACCGGGCTTTTCAGGAAGGCCACGCCACCCGAGTGCCCGGGGCAGTGCCAGGAATAGGAACCATCCGATGCGTAATGGGTGAGCGCGCGGAAGAACGGCGGTGCTAGCGAATCGAGATAAGTTTTCGCCTCGCGCAGGATATGGCGCGCGACGAACTCGGGGGTGTCCTCGAACATATGGATGAACCCGTGCAATTCTTTCAGCACATCGTTGGGGATATGCCGCGAGGTGCGCGTTTCACCGTACAGAAAAATCGGGATTTCACTGTTGCGGAAACGTATCTCTTCGACAAAAGTGCGTAACTGGGCGACGGCCTTGTCGGCCGCAGTAGGCGAGGAAAATTCCTCGTCGTCTATCGACAAAATAAAGCATGAGGCACGGCTCTGTTGCTGGGCAAAACTGGACA
>JANMKH010000251.1:0-5367 GCA_031371965.1 Sulfuriferula sp. | reverse complement strand
AGGTCGTTGGCTAGACGGTAGTAATAAGTGTCGCACGATTGCACGATGGATTTGTGCATGTCCACGATGCCGTGACCGCCTGCCTTCCAGTCGCGATAGCGGTGGCTGCTGTTGGGCAGTGAAAAATAACCAGGATCGAAGATGGTGTCGCCGGGCTTGCGCACCCCGTAACTCAAACCCGCCAGCGCCATGAATGGCTTGATGGTGGAACCTTCCGGATAAGCGCTGCGCAGTGCGCGATTCAATAGCGGTTTATCGGGTGAGTCGTTGAGCGCGTTCCAGTTCGCCGTATCAATACCGTCCACGAACAGGTTGGGATCGAAACCGGGGGTGCTGACAAAGGCCAGTACGCCGCCAGTTTTAGGGTCGATAGCCACCAGCGCACCGCGATAACTGCCAAAGGCTTTTTCCGCTATCGTCTCCAGCTTGCTATCCAGATTCAGCACCAGATTGTTACCGGATATCGGACTGGTACGCGACAAGGTGCGAATCGCGTGACCACCCGCATCGGTTTCGACCTGTTCGGAACCCGTGACGCCATGCAGCTCGGTTTCGTAGCTCTGCTCGAGGCCGACCTTGCCAATGTGATCCGAACCTCGATAGTTGGCCATCACCCCCTCTTTATCGAGTTGTTTCAGGTCGGCGTCATTGATGCGTCCGATGTAGCCCAGCAAGTGCGAAGCAGAGGCCCCCAGCGGGTATTGCCGGAACAGGCGAGCTTTGACATCCACGCCTGGAAAACGATAGCGATTGGCCGCCAGCTTCGCGACCTCCTCATCGGTGAGCCGGGTACGCAGCGGCAGCGTCTCGAAATTACGGCTCTCCGCCATCAGCTTGGCAAAACGTTTGCGTTGTGCGGGAGTAATCTCAACCAGCTTCGCGAGGCTATCGATGGTGTCGTCCAGATTGCCGGTTTTACTTGGCGTTAGTTCCAGGGTGTAGGCAGAATAATTGTGCGCCATCACCACGCCGTGGCGGTCGAGTATCAACCCGCGATTGGGTGGCGTGGGCACAATCGTAATGCGATTGTTTTCGGCCAGGGTATGGTAACGCTGGTATTCCAGCACCTGCACATAAAAAAACCGTGCCAGCAGCAGCAGGAATAACACCACCACCATCCACGCAGCAATGGTCACTCGTTTGCGAAATCCGGCTAATTCAAGCTGGTAATTCCTGAGCTGCGCGGGCCGGGTCATGAGGCATCTGCAGCACGCGGTGCCTGACGCGGCCACTGCAGCAACAGGGAAACCGGCAGCCATAACAACATACCGCTGGGGACTGCCAGAAAATATTCCGCGCCGCTGAATGCATGCCCGGCAAAAGTGGCGGCGAGAATGCTGGTTAATTGCTCGACCACTAGCAGCGGGAGCATTTGCAATGCCTGCTGCCACAGACTGAAATTGAGGATGCGGCGTTGCAACAGCAATGCACCGAATGCCGCCACGGTATAGGCCATGGCGTGTTGACCGAGTACGCCGCCATTTGCCATATCAGTGAGCAGGCCCAGACCCCATGCCACGCCCATGCCCACACTCCGCGGTTGCCGCACTACCCAGTAGAGCATGATGACCAATAAAAAATCGGGGCGCCACCACAACGCCGTACCCATCCAGGGCAGCAGGTTGAGCGCCAGTCCTGCCAGCAAACTGATCACAATTAGCAGGGTACTTGCCGCGACTGGCATAGTCGGCCCCTTGGGCGTGGCAAAGGTCATTTCGGCTTACCTTGAGGAGCATGCTGCGCCGGCAACTTTGCGCGGGCACTGGGCGTACTATCCACGATCAACACCTGCCGATAATTGTTAATCGCTGCTTTCGGAATGCATTCAACGCGCAGGAACGCACGATTCGCGCTATGGTCAATACGCGCAACCGTGGCCACCAGCAAACCGGCCGGATATATTCCGTCAATTCCGGAAGTCACCAGCACGTCGCCAATGCGTATATCTGCGCTTTGCGGCAGATAACGTACATCAATCTCATCCTCCGCACCCTGGCCGAAGGCAACCGCGCGCAAACCATTGCGCTGGATTTGCACTGGCACCGGCTGACCGGCATCGGTGAGCAGCGTAATTTCACTGGTGTAGGGATAGACACGGGTAACCTGGCCCAGCAAACCGATTTCGTCCATCACCGGCTGGCCGGCGCGTACGCCATCCCGGCTACCCCGGTCAACAATGATTTTGCGGCTGTATGGGTCACGCGGCACCGAAATAATTTCCGCCAGACGGGTATGCAGCGAAGTGCGCGGGTGGGCTCCCAGCAGGGTACGCAGACGACTGTTTTCCTGCTCCAGATCATGGTAACGCAGTACGGCACCTGCATAGTCCAGGTTGCGCTGGCGCAGCACAGCATTATTGCGTTGCAGATCGGCGTGATTAACGAAGAATCCGCTGACCCGGTCATAGATGCCCAGCGGCGCCTGTACCGCCTCCTGAACCGGGTAGAGCAGGGTCGACAAGGCGCTACGCACGCCCCCCAGTACTTTGAAGCGCGTGTCCGCGACGATTATTGCAATACTGATCAGCACATAAATCAGCAGCCGCGCGCCCGCGCCGGGGCCGCGCGGAAAAAGTTGCAGCTGAGCGTCCCGGTTAGACATGCGCTATCGAGGTATTCCGATGACTGGGAACGGCGATGAAATACAGCAGTACAGCATTACAAATCAGGAATCCTGGGCGAATACCGCACCGAGCCTGTCCATTTCCTCCAGCGCGCGGCCTGAGCCGCGCACTACACAGGTAAGCGGATCCTCGGCGACGATCACCGGCAGGCCGGTTTCTTCCATCAACAGGCGATCCAGGTCGCGCAGCAACGCGCCGCCACCGGTCAGCACCATGCCTTTTTCAGCGATATCAGCGCCCAGCTCCGGTGGGGTTTGTTCCAGTGCCGATTTCACTGCGCTGACAATATTGTTGAGCGGATCGGTAAGCGCCTCGAGGATTTCATTGCTGGAGATGGTGAAGCTGCGCGGAATGCCTTCCGCCAGGTTGCGCCCCTTGACTTCCATTTCACGCACTTCGGAGCCGGGGAAGGCCGAGCCGATGCCCTTCTTGATGTTCTCTGCGGTGGCTTCGCCGATCAGCATGCCGTAATTGCGACGGATGTAATTGATGATGGCTTCGTCGAATTTGTCGCCGCCCACCCGCACCGACGAGGCGTAGACGATGCCACCCAGCGAAATCACGCCGACTTCAGTAGTACCGCCGCCGACGTCCACCACCAGGGAACCGGTCGCTTCCGCCACCGGCAAACCGGCGCCAATCGCTGCGGCCATCGGCTCCTCGATCAGATACACCTGACGCGCCCCGGCACCAATCGCCGATTCGCGAATGGCACGTCGTTCCACCTGGGTGGAGCCGCACGGCACGCAAATGATGATGCGCGGGCTGGGATGAAACATGCGCGTATCGTGAATTTTCTTGATGAAATACTTGAGCATCTGCTCGGTGATGGTGAAATCGGCGATCACGCCGTCCTTCATCGGGCGAATGGCGGTGATATTGCCCGGGGTACGCCCGAGCATCTGTTTCGCCTCCAGGCCTACTGCCTGGATGGTTTTCTTGGCGCTGCCGCCGTCCTGGCGTATCGCCACGACCGACGGTTCGTCCAGCACGATGCCCTTGCCGCGTACATAAATCAGCGTATTGGCGGTGCCGAGGTCAATGGCCAGATCAGTAGAAAAATAACCGCGTAGAAATCCGAACATGTGTGTGTTTCCGCTAAAGTAGGACCGGAGGTTTAAGGCCAAGGCCGCGGGCTCGAAGACTGTTGAGTCCGGCACACCCAAGATTAGCCTTGAATAATCTGTATATGTTACCCTAACAGGCTTGTTTCCTGTGAAGATTTACGCTGTATGTCACTCACCCTGCAAGACGTAAAACGCGTCGCCATGCTCGCCCGCATTGCCGTTACCGATGAGGAAGCGGCAGCCTATCAACAACAGCTCAACGGCATTTTCGGCCTGATCGAAGCCATGCAGGCGGTGGACACCGCCGGTGTCGCACCCATGTCGCATGCCCAGGATGTGTGTCAGCGATTACGCGACGACACCGTGACAGAGACCGATCAGCACGAAAAGTTCCAGGCCATTGCGCCGCAAGTCGAAGCCGGGTTGTACCTGGTACCCAGAGTCATCGAATAGCCATCCCCCATGATCAACGCAAGCCTGAAACAACTCGCCGCGCTGCTGGCCGGGAAAAAAACCTCCAGCCAGGAGCTGACGCAAAGCTATCTGGAACGCATCCACGCGCACAATCCGGCACTCAACGCCTTTGTCACGCTCAACGCAGAAATCTCGCTGGCGGAAGCCCGCGCCGCTGACGTGCGCATCGCCGCCGGCAGCGCCGCGCCGCTCACCGGTATCCCCATCGCGCACAAGGACATCTTCTGCGCCGACGGCTGGCGCACCACCTGCGGCTCGAAGATGCTGGATAATTTCATCGCGCCCTATGACGCCCATGTTGTCAGCCAATTCAAGGCAGCGGGCATGGTCAGCCTGGGTAAAACCAACATGGACGAGTTCGCCATGGGCTCTTCCAACGAAACCTCGTATTTCGGCGCAGTGAAAAACCCGTGGGACGCGAATGCCGTTCCCGGCGGCTCCAGCGGTGGCTCGGCAGCGGCCGTGGCGGCACGTCTGGCACCCGCCGCCACCGGCACGGACACCGGCGGGTCGATCCGCCAACCCGCCGCGCTGACCGGCATCACCGGCCTGAAACCCACCTACGGTGTGGTGTCGCGCTACGGCATGATTGCTTTTGCCTCCAGCCTCGACCAGGCCGGCCCGATGGCCAAGTCCGCCGAAGACTGCGCGCTGCTGATGAACGTGATGGCGGGCTTCGACGAACGCGACTCGACCAGCCTGGATCGTCTGGCCGAGGACTACACGCGCAATCTGGAGCAGCCACTGGCCGGGCTGAAAATCGGCCTGCCACGCGAATATTTCGCCGAAGGATTGAGCGCCGACGTCGGCGCTGCGGTGGAGGCCGCGCTGGCCGAATACCGCAAGCTCGGCGCCACCACGGTGGACATTTCGCTGCCTAACACGCAACTGTCGATCCCGGTGTACTACGTGCTGGCTCCTGCGGAAGCATCCACCAACCTGTCGCGCTTCGACGGCGTGCGCTACGGCTACCGCGCGCCGGACTACACCGACCTCACCGACATGTACCAGAAAACCCGCGCGCAAGGCTTCGGCAGCGAAGTCAAACGCCGCATCATGATCGGCACTTACGTATTGAGCCACGGTTATTACGACGCCTATTACCTGCAGGCGCAAAAAATCCGCCGTCTGATCGCGCAGGATTTCGACGCCGCTTTCAAACAATGCGACATCATCATGGGGCCCACTGCGCCCACAACTGCG
>JANMKH010000237.1:0-4267 GCA_031371965.1 Sulfuriferula sp. | reverse complement strand
GGCGTCACGCCTGTAAGATGGGCCGCATCATCAGCAACTAGGCAATGGTACGGAACAGGAAAACCGCACCCACTATGATGCAGAGTATGCCAACGAATTTTTTAAGGATGTGTGTATCCACGATGTGAGCAATATGGGCACCGATAAATACGCCGCCTATTTCAAAAACAATAATGAGACCAGCGACTCCAAAATCGATGGACCCGTAACGCAGGTTGCCCAACGTGCCGGATGCAGCCCCCACGATCTGAATGACCTGGCTTACGCCGATTGCCGTGAGCGGAGAAAAGCCAGACAAGACCATCAGCGGTACGGATAGCACCGGGCCGCCCACGCCCGTCAGCCCGGAACCGAATCCGGCCACAGCGCCAATGCCCACCAATAGCAGGCGCTGTCTGTGCGGATGGCTTCCCCATGCGGCCTGCATTTCTGCACGACCGGCGCGCAGCGTATAAATACCTGCGAGGATGATAATCACGGCCAGAATCAAAGCCAGTGAGGGCGCGTTCAGCCTTGAATTTGCCCACGCGCCCAGAAAGCCCGCCACTGCCGCACCCGCGCAAACCGGTTGCGCCAATTTCCAATCGATACTTCCCTGCCGATGAAAAAAGAACGTGCCAGCTATCCCCGCAAAAATAAACGTGAATAACGAAGTCGCCATGCTCTGGTGGATCGCCATGCCGGTAAGCATGGTTAACACCGAGGGAAGCAGTATCCCGCCAACCCCCACCGATCCGACCAGTATTCCCACGCCAACCACCGCGAGCAATAGTGCAATGCTCCCTAACATGCGCGCTCCTCAAACCTGGATATTGCAATAGGGAACGTCATGCCTCGCACTCAAGCTGTCTCAAATAGCTCCATGGAAAAATTCCGCGATCATGTCCGTCATCAAAGCCGAGCTGCATCGCATACGACCCCACCGGCACAATCGAAAGGATGCGGATATCTTCCGGGCAGGGAATGTCTTCGTGCCTGGCGGCTAGCTGCCGGCAGGTGGTGCAGCGACAGGCGCGCCGCAATGCAGCGTCTTTAAAACGACTTACCAGCCCGTCACTCCAGCTGATCTCCAGTTCTCTGGAAGCCGCAAGCTGTCGTATCTCGATCGGTACTGGTTCATTTGACACAATTATTCCCTTTGCTCTATGCGCTGTTGCGCCGCCTCTTCAGCAACAGGAACGCGAGCGCATTCGTGCGCATTGCGATTTTTCTCGTCCAGAAGATAACTCAACCATAAATTGCTCACTTTCTCCTGCACGCTGTTTTGCCCTTGACGTGCCTTGAGATTCACGAAATCTACGGCGAACAAAGGTTGATGCTGATTGAAGCACGAAAACACGAAGCCTGCCGGCAACATCGTCTCCGGGTCATGGTGCTGACACAGGCACTGGGCGCAGACCTCCTTCATCATGCATTGCATCGGGCTATTCACTGCCACCAGCGCTTTGAGCTGCGGTTTCAGCAAATGCCGCAAGGTGGTGCGCAAGGCGCCGGACATGCGCTCCATCGTGGCCGGATTGTCGGACAACAGCAGTGTATCCGTGTGCCCTAGCCAGTTTGAATAGCTGCCTTCGGTTTCCAGGCAGGCGCTGATGTAGTCATCAACGCCATGCGTAAAGCAGCTGTCCTGCGATCGCTTGCAATGGAGCGCCGGACCTTCGTCGAGTATCCATATCGCCTGGTCGGACAGAATTTCCATGACCGCCTGAACCGCTTGCGCCTGCTGCCCGTTACGAAAATGCCCAATAAAGATGACCCGATTACCCGCTGCGTGCCACGCGGTGCTGCCATCAATGGTGCTGGTCACGGCAGAATGCCCACCCATGACCGTGACCGTTTGATTCTCGGGCATGGGCAGGCCGGTACCGGTCGGCCCCATCAGGACTACCGGCTCGCCCGGTGCGAGCTGGGCAGCAATGCGACTGGAGGCCCCGACTTCGTTCACCAGCAGCTTTATTTCTCCGCTCTGTTTATCCACGTCGATGCCGTCGATGGCCATGCCTTCCATTTGCAGCACGGTTCCCTGCAGATTTTCGGCCCGCGCATGGAAGTTTTGCAGCCGGTAAATCTGGCCCGGTTGCCAGTTCTGGGCAGCCTGGCGCGCCCGTACCGTAACGCTCATCACATTGCCGCCCAGGCGTTCCACCTGAGTAACCACCGGGCAAAGCCACGTATCCAGGTTTTTCACAAAACCTTGCCAGGCGGCCTGGGTGGCCGCATCAACCGGTGCCTGCAGTCGCTGCGCGAACAGCGTTGCGATCTCGCGCGCGCCCTGCTTTCCGGAAGCCATGGCCTTCACGACGCTACCCTGAAACTGCGGGTGATTATCGCCATAGATACTGATTCGATGTTCGCCCTTTTGATACGAAGTCAGGAAGCCGATATCCGCACTCTTGCAGCCCCCTGTTGACGCTGCTCTGCG
This sequence comes from Sulfuriferula sp., assembly GCA_031371965.1. Lineage (GTDB taxonomy): Bacteria > Pseudomonadota > Gammaproteobacteria > Burkholderiales > Sulfuriferulaceae > Sulfuriferula. The sequence goes on along the minus strand of JANMKH010000237.1, from coordinate 1,845 downwards.
CAAGCTTGTCTCATCTGTTACCTGTTTATGCGTCGCGAAATATTTGCCGTCCATCTCGAACTTGCCCGGATGCTCGCGGTTGTAAACCGTGTTGGGGCTGCTGCCTGCTGCAACGAATACCGAGCGCGCCTGCAGCTCGATCTGTTCTCCGCTATCGATCCAAGCACCCTGTGCATCCTCGAGCAACCGGCGAAACATCATGCCCTGAACATGGCTCGCTTCATCCAGTACCGCTTCTGCCGGATCCAGCCCTTGCGCGTAAAAAATCCCCTCCTGCAAAGCCTTTTCAATTTCTTCGTGATTGCGCAGATAGGCAGGCGATTCGTTCATCCCGCGCCGGTAAACTACAGTTACGCCACCCCACGCCTGCAGCAGCGGTGCAAAATTCGGCGTTTCGTTGGCTATGGTTGCACGTCGCCGTTCCGCGCGAATCAGCCTGGCGTGAGCCAGATATTCTTCAAAAATGCCCTGCTCTACTTTATTTAAAGTGGCGTCCCAGCGGCTCGCCAAAGTTAGCTTTTCAAAGCGCTCCAGCATCTTCTCGACTTGTAGTACGTAATAAGCCTGGACTTCGGTTGCCGTATCGATGGCGCTGAGTCCGCCGCCCACGACCAGCGCCGGCAACCGAACTTGCAGATTGGCCAGGCTGTCTTTTTTCGACGCACCGGTGAGTTGCAGCGCCATCAGGAAATCACTGGCCTGGCGGATGCCATGCGCCAGGTTGTTCTTGATCTGGATCACCGTCGGCTTGCCGGCACCGGTCGCCAATGCAATATGCTCAAAGCCCAGCGTCCATGCATCGTCTATGGTCATGGTGCCGCCGAAACGCACGCCGCCGTAAACACGAAAATATCGATTGCGTGCCAGCGTCAGGTAAACCAGCTTGAGGAAGTTCTTGTCCCAGCGCACCGTGATGCCGTACTCGGCCACGCCGCCGAACCCGGTCATCACGCGTTCATCCAGAGGTTCATTCAGGTCGCTTACGTGTTCGATGGGAGCGGGAACCTGCCCGCCCGACCCGGTCCAGGCTTCATCGAGCGGCTCGATTTTCAAACCGTCAATCGCCACTACGCCGAATCCTGATTGCAGCAGATGATGGGACAGATTGAAGCCGGCCGGTCCCGCTCCGACACAGAGAATTCGTGTGCCGTGGTGAGGCAGCGCATAGGGGCGAACCCGATTGAGCGGATTCCAGCGGGTGAGAAAATAATATATTTCGAATCCCCATGGCCAGTTCAGAATATCGGTCAGGATGCGCGTCTCGATCTGCGGAATATCGACCGGGTCCTGCTTCTGGTAGATGCAGCCCTTCATGCAATCATTGCAAATGCGGTTGCCGGTGGCCGGTACCAGCGGATTGTCGATCATGATCACTGCCAATGCACCCAGGGTATAGGTGTCCAGCTTCAGTGTATGCGCTTCCGATATGCGCTCTTCGAGCGGGCAACCGGTGAGCTCCACACCCAGCGAATTGGTGCGAAATCCGCCATTTTCCTTGTCCGGAAATCCTTTGGAGCAAAAGTCGCCTTCATGGTCATGGCAGTAAACGCAGTAATGCACATGATCCATGGCTTCGCGCAAATTGAAGCGCGGGTCAGTCAAGCCGAAGCCGTCGCGGCGCCGCTGCCGTTCCGCAAGACCGACGACGCGTCCGGCAGCATCGTTCTCCACGGGCGCTGTCGGCACCAGTTTCATGTATTCAATTTTCTGCGACAGCTTGAAACTGACCCAGCCGGCGACGCGTTTCCTGCCTTCCGGGGTGTTGTAGGCGGCATACGCCCATTCTTCTAGCAGGCCAAGGATATCGTCTGCACCCGATCCGGTAGCCAGCACCCAAAGTTGCGC
>JANMKH010000093.1:0-2342 GCA_031371965.1 Sulfuriferula sp. | reverse complement strand
GCTGCACCAGGTATGCCAAAGCGCGTCATCAGCGAACGCCGTGGCGCCAGCACAGTGGGTTCATCAGCCAGCAACAGACTGATTCGAGTTGCCAGATCGGATTTTAGCGGAGGGGTGTTGCGCAGGCAGTCACCGATGATGTGGTAGCTCTGCCAGCGTGCGCGCCAGTCTGCGCCATGGCTCAGTGTTTCCAGAATGCGCACGGTTTCCTGATGATCCAGTTCACCGTCGGCAAGCGCAGACAGTGTGGTGTCTTCAGTAAGCGGCTTGCTTTCATGAGTAGGTATTGCAGAGTTTTGCATAGCGTTACTCCTTACCATCTTGTATCTTTGCTGGTGCCCAAAATCGGGCGTAGGCGCGCTGCAATTGCCTCACGCGCGCGGAAAATTCTGGATCGTACCGTACCAATCGGGCAACCCATGATCTCGGCGATCTCTTCGTAGCTCATCCCTTCCATCTCGCGCAGCGAAATCGCCGTGCGTAAATCCTCTGGCAAATCCGCCATTGCTGCATTCACAACTTGGGCAACCTCTTTGGAGAGAAGTTCGTTCTCTGGCGTATTGAGATCACGCAAGCCATCTGCATCTTCAAACCCCTCCGCTTCTTCGGCATCGAACTCGGTGGAGGTGGGCGCACGCCGCCCGCGCGACACCAGATAGTTTTTCGCCGTATTGATACCGATTCGGTATAACCATGTGTAAAAAGCCGATTCACCGCGAAATGACGGCAAGGCGCGATAGGCCTTGATAAACGCCTCCTGCGAGATGTCCTCCACCTCGGCTGCATCGCGCACAAAGCGCGACAATAACCGAGCCAGCCGCCGCTCGTATTTAATCACCAGCAAATCGAAAGCCCGCTTGTCACCGCGTTGCACCCGCTCCACTAGTAGTTGATCGACATCGCGATCACTCATCGTGAGTCTTCATCCCTGATTCCTGTTGTAGTGCCGTAGTATACCTTCGGCCAAGGCAATGCTGCACCGGCATGCCTCTTGCGCGAGAGAGACAGCCCGATGCATAACGAAGTTCCGTTGCGGCTTCCGAAAATGGGTATTCAGCCGCATAACGCTCTGCTATCCTTGCCGCACCCTATTTCCGGCAGGTCAATATGGAGCGCACCGACGTACTTATCATCGGCAGTGGTCTGGCTGCACTGACCACCGCACTGCATCTGGCACAGCAGCGCCAGGTTACCCTGCTGACCAAAAAAACATTGCAGGATTCGGCCAGCGTCTGGGCACAGGGCGGCATCGCCGCAGTGCTCGCCGATAATGACTCGATCGAGGCGCATATCCGCGACACGCTGGTGGCAGGGGCGGGTCTCTGCAATGAACGCACCGTGCATTTCGTGGTGGAGAACGGTCAGGCCGCGGTACAGTGGCTGGTGGAAATGGGCGTGCCGTTTACCGCCGATGCAGCCAGTTCGACCGGATTTCATCTCACCCGCGAGGGGGGCCACAGCACGCGCCGCATTATCCACGCCGCCGATGCCACCGGCCGGGCGGTCCAAAAAACCCTGTGTACCCAGATCCGCGACAATCCCAATATCACCCTGCTCGAACATCACATCGCCATCGACTTGATCACCGGTGACAAACTCGGGCGTGACGATCACACCTGCTATGGGGTGTACGCACTGGATAATGTCAGCGGCCAGGTCAAGACCTTTGCCGCCAGCCATACCGTGCTGGCCACCGGCGGCGCGGGCAAGGTTTACCTGTACACCACCAACCCCGATGTCGCCACCGGCGACGGCATTGCCATGGGCTGGCGCGCAGGGTGCCGGGTGGCGAACATGGAGTTCATCCAGTTCCACCCCACCTGCCTGTATCACCCGCATGCCAAATCCTTCCTGATTACCGAAGCGGTGCGCGGCGAGGGCGGGCAGCTCAAGCTCCCCGACGGCGCACGCTTCATGGCCGCGCATGACCCGCGTGCCGAGTTGGCGCCGCGCGACATCGTGGCGCGGGCGATTGACTTCGAGATGAAAAAACGCGGCCTCGACAGCGTCTATCTGGATATTTCGCACAAGCCGGCGGAGTTCATCCTCGAGCATTTCCCGACCATTTACGAGCGCTGCCGCGCGCTGGGCATCGACATCACGCGCGAGCCAATCCCGGTGGTGCCCGCTGCGCACTATACGTGCGGCGGAATAGTCACCGATCTGGCGGCGCGCACCGATCTCACCGGGCTGTATGCAGTGGGCGAGGTCGCCTGCACCGGGCTGCATGGCGCCAATCGGCTGGCCAGCAACTCGCTGCTCGAGTGCCTGGTATTTGGCCGTGCCGCTGCTGAAGATATTCTGGCGAGCGCCGGCGCGCCGCCGGCGAGTATTCCGGAATG
>JANMKH010000079.1:0-5477 GCA_031371965.1 Sulfuriferula sp. | reverse complement strand
CGTGTACGGCCCGTGGGGACGCCCGGACATGTCGCCCTCGCTGTTCGCCGGCGCCATCCTGCGCGGTGAGCCGATCGACGTCTTCAACCAGGGCAAAATGCAGCGCGACTTCACCTATATCGACGACATCGTCGAAGGCGTGGTGCGCATCCTCGACCATGTCGCCACACCCGATCCCGAATTTGACACCAACGCCCCCGACCCCGGCACTAGCTATGCCCCCTACCGCGTCTACAACATCGGCAACCACGAGCCGGTGGAATTGATGACCTTCATTGAAACCATCGAACGCGTTGCGGGCCGGCCGGCCGTGAAAAACTTCCTGCCCATGCAGGCGGGCGACGTGGTGGCTACCTATGCCGATGTCGCCGACCTCAAACGTGACGTGGGGTTTGAGCCGAGGACGCCGCTCGCCGAAGGGATAGAGAAATTTGTAGCGTGGTATCGCGGTTATTATCATCAGGCCGCGTGATGTTCACGCCAATCAACAAGCAGCGTCCGGCCAGTTGGCCACAAGGGAGTACGACATGAAACACGCGATTGTTCCGCAACTGAGCGAACAGGAATATCTCGAAACCGAGCGCGCCAGCCAGGTCAGGCATGAATATGTCGCCGGTGAAATCTTCGCCATGGCCGGTGGCAACAAGGCACACAACATCATTTCTGGAAACGTGTTCGCGTTGCTGCGCAGCAAACTGCGCGATAGCGGCTGCCAGACCTTCATCGCCGATATAAAAGTACGCATCGCCACGCAGGCCAGCTACTACTATCCCGATGTCGCCATTACCTGCGCACCGGACGACCTCGCCAGCGACAGCCCCAAGGATTACATCGAATCCCCGGTGCTACTGGTTGAAGTGCTCTCCCCCACCACCGAAGCCATCGACCGTCGCGAAAAAATGCTCGCCTACCGCCACATCGCCAGCCTGCGCGAATACGTGCTAATCGACCAGGAACGGCGCTGGGTAGAGGTTTACCGCCGCAATGAAGCTGGCTGGAGCGCCGACATTTTCGCGCCAGACGATGAAATCACACTGGAATCAGCGGATATGCAAATCAGCATGGATGATCTGTACGAAGGCGGCAGCGTGTCCTGAATCCAGGTATGGGACAGGGCTGATATAATGCCCCCTGCGTATTCTCGTATTCCCGATTGATCGGACGCACCTGCCAAGATGAGACTTACCGACACCCAGAGCGCCACCATCCGCGAAGAAGTGCAACGGCACTTCGGCGACAGTGCGCGCGTCCTGCTATTTGGCTCACGTGTGCGTGACGACGCGCTGGGCGGCGACATCGACCTCTTCGTTGAAGCCGAAGGCAACGCCGAACAGGCATTAACGCGCGAGCTCCAACTCTATGCCGCACTCCAGCGCCGACTGGGCGAGCAGCGTATCGACATCGTCGTCCATCGACGCGGCACACCCCTGCGCACCATCGACGAAGAAGCGCGCAGAACCGGAGTACCGTTGTGACTGAAACCATCAATCGCCTGTGGCAGATACTGCGCGTGGTCGAAAAAGAAGATATCTACCTGCAAGGTGTCATACAACGACTTTTCCCCAGGCAAAATGTAATTTCGCCCGTATGGCTGGAGAATCTGCTTGCTACACCTGAAGGCATAGACCGCCTGGAATCTTTCGTCGGCAAGTTTTCCCGCATGCAAGACACGCTCGTCGATAAGTTACTGCCGCATTTTCTGCTCGCCGTAGGCGAAGAACCAGGCACCGCCCTGGACAACCTTCGCCGCGCAGAACGGCTGGGCATTGTCAGTGACCCAGACCAGTGGCTAGCCATGCGCCGGCTGCGCAACCATCTGGTTCACGAATATGTCGATGACCCGGCGCAACTGGCTGCCGCGCTGGTAAAGGCGCGCGAAACGGCCGGAGAGTTATACAAGACCTTTCATGGCATAAAGACCTATGCCGAGCAAAATCTGGCGCTGGTGGATAAAACACAATGAATTCTGCTGAGCCGGTCCGCCAAACGAGAATGCAATATCTGATCCGCTTTGTTCCCTGTGCCTGAAACAGCCAACCCATGCGCCTGACTGACGAACAGATGAAAGCAATACGCCAAAGCGCACGCCAGATCGGTAACGCTATCCCGGATGCCTGGATTGCGGCTGCCGCACAGTCTCATCACGTGCATCTGGTTACCTTCGACAAAGGATTCCGCCGCCTGATGAAGGCGAGCCTGGTCACGGTGCTGCGCTTGGCGACGAAATAACCAGAAACGTATCTGATGCCGTTTTCGCGACCTTAATTCCGATTCTCGATAAAAACGGGAATAATTTTGCCGGATGTAAGAGCAGCTTTAGCCGCGCAACCAGAATGCATCGCGGCTAAAGCTGCTCCTACAATTAATGCTATTTTTAACGAGAAATAATGGAATTACCTATTCAACACAACGGGTTCAATGCGCTTACTCTCTTGCAGCACGCAGCCTTTTGCGCGCCCTGATCTGATTCTGCAATATCGCGGATGCAAGTCAGTGTGCGCGACCAATACGCAGAGTAACATCGGCTGAATCCAGGCATAGATTCGGGCTGCTATAATCCCCACCCATGCGCTGCATATACCTTCACAACCTGTGCGCGTAAGACCCTATTTTATTTAAGAGCCATCGCCCCATGCGCCTGACCCCGCACCAAGCCGAGACAGTCAAAACCTTAGCGCAGCGCCACTTCGGCGCAGACGCAGCGCTATGGCTGTTCGGCTCGCGTGCCGACGACAGAAAAAAAGGCGGGGATTATGATTTTTTTATCGAAACCTCGCTCGACCAGCCCGATGCCATCATTGAGCACAAAATCGCATTAATCGTAGAACTCCAGTCCTCCCCCGCCTTTGAAGACGAGAAAATAGACCTGATCGTCAAGCGTCGGCATTCCGGTTTCCACATGCCGATTTATGATGTCGCCCGAACTGAAGGTGTCCGACTGTGACACCAGAACGCCTGATGCGCCTCTATCTAAATGAATGCAGGCTACACGTGAGTGTATTGGCAGAGGCCATGGCTGAGGCGCGTAAATGGCTGCCGTTTAATGCTGATTCCGTTCAGCACATTACGAAAGAGCAGCTTCGAGTACTGGACCAGGTGGCCTACCGTTTCACCAAATTACAGGACACCATGGGCCAGAAAGTTTTGCCGGCGGTTCTCGAACTGGCACAGGAACCCATTGCGTCCGACGCAAGCTTTGCTGAAAAGCTCAATTGGCTGGAGCGAATGGGGGCATTGCCTTCGGCAGAACAATAGAAAAAACTTCGTACAGCACGCAACGCAATTGCCCATGAATACCCCGATGCCCCTGCATTGCAGGCTGGTGCCATCAACCGTTTTCTCGATGGCGCAACACAGCTGAATGCACTGTATGAATTTGTTGGCCAATATTTGCTGGCGCACTTCCCGAACGTAGTGAGTGTGTCAAAATGACGGCAAAGACAACCAGTGGCGATACCAACCAGTGTGAAACACCCCCATGCGCCTGACTGACGAACAGATGGAAGCAATACGCCAAAGCGCGCGCCAGATCGGCGGCGAACTGGCACGCGTTCGCGTGTTCGGTTCGCGTCTTGATGACAGCACACGCGGCGTGACCTGAACCAAGATACGAGCCCAGACTGCCTGGTTTCCTCTGTGGCCCTTTTGTCCATTATTATTTTGGTGCTATAGTGCAATCCTATATTAGGAAACATTGAGGTCACAATGACTGCCTTGACTACCCCCCTCAGTATCAAAGTAATTGGTGCAAATGGCCAAATTTCGCTCGGCAAACAATTTGCCGGGCGTCAGGTTCTGGTTGAAGAACAAGAGCCCGGTGTCTGGCTGGTGCGTACCGCCACCGTCATCCCCGATAACGAGCGCTGGCTGCACGAAGCCCAGGCCGCAGTCGATTTGGCGCGCGCACTGGATTGGGCCAAGGCCAATACACCCCATGACACCGACGTGGATACCGTGATCGGAAAGCTAGCCAATGGCTGAGCTTGCCCCGGATGCATTGATCAGGCTTGACCTGAACAACCCGGTGTTTCAGGAAAATCTACTCTCACTGCAAAAGTCCGAACGACACGCTGCGCTGGACACTTTGAACAAAATTCGCCAACTCACCTGGAATCTGCTCTACCGCGACAACGGCCTGAAGTGGGAAAAAGTGGTCAGCGTCAAGCCGCCAGCGGGTGTAGCGGCCATCTACTCACTGCGTATCACCCAGTCACGCAGGGCAACAGCATTCCGCGACGGCGATTTCATTCGTCTACTCACCATCGCGCCAGACCACGACAGCACCTACGGAAAAAAGTAAAAATACCATTTTTTTTGCGCGACCTGGTTGGATTCCGCAATATCGCGGATGCAAGTCAGTATGCGCGACCAATATGCAGAGCAACATCGGCTGAATCCAGGCATAGGTTCAGGCTGCTATAATCCATGCTCGAACTGCCCGAGCCGGTAGACAACCCCGCTCTCATGGCCGCGCAACTAGCCGCACGCGCCTCACGCGTCCTGCATGGCCGCAAAGTGGACGTACTGATCAGCGCACCTAACCTCATGCGTCTGCCCATTCACGACATTGCATTCCAGGAAGGGCAGTTGCTGTGACATTGAAACCCGAAATAACGCTACGTCGGAAGTTCTTGGTACGCGTCGTACGCAAGGAATGTCGCCACCTCGCCACTACCGACCAGCGCCTGTTTGGCGGCGCCTTCACCCTGGCGCAAGCGAGCCAGCTCGAAACAGACCCCGACTTGGCAGAACGTGTGGAAGCCTTTGTCGGCAGATTTGGCCGCCTGCAAGACACCGTAGGTGACAAATTACTCTCCCTGCTCTTGACCGCCCTGGGCGAAAAAACCGGTGCTGCAATCGACAACCTTGACCGCGCCGAGCGCTTGGGACTCATCCACTCAACGGACGAATGGATCAGCATGCGCAACCTCAGAAACCAGATGGTTCACGAATACGTTGAAGACCCCGCCGTGCTCACCAGCGCACTGCTGTCCGGTCATGCGTTTGTACCGGCGCTGATTGCTACAGCCGACAAAATGATGAACGAAATCGAACAACGAGGCTGGGCATAACACAGAGCGCCAGGCTGGCAGAAAACTGGCGCGCCAGCTCCCCGCCAACCTGCTGTGCGACGCCTCCACAACGCACTAATTTAGCAACTACCCAAGGCATTATTTTATGAAAAAAGCCCTGATCACAGGCATCACCGGCCAAGATGGCGCCTATCTGGCAGAATTGCTGCTTGCAAAAGGTTACGAAGTGCACGGTATCAAACGCCGCGCCACCCTGCTGAACACCGACCGCATTGACCACCTGTACCAAGATCCGCACGAACAGAACCGGCGGTTTTTTCTGCACTACGGCGACATGACCGACTCCAGCAGCCTGGTACGCATCGTGCAGCAGGTGCAACCCGACGAAATCTACAACCTCGCCGCGCAATCGCATGTTGCGGTGTCGTTCGAAGAGCCGGAATA